>WJIM01000177.1 GCA_014730285.1 Candidatus Zixiibacteriota bacterium | reverse complement strand
GACTTACCAAACCGCCCGAAACAGCTTTTATGAGATGATGTTCGGCCAGAATCACCCTTATGCCAAAGTCCCCCTGGGTATGCAGAGAACGGTTGCAACGATCGGCGCGGATAATCTGAAAGCATACCATAAGCGGTTCTACGCTCCTAATAATATGATTTTGACGGTCTGCACGAATCTCGAGTTGGACTGGGTTCTAAGCCGGCTGGAAGAGACATTCGGGCAGATGGATCGGGTCTCGCTTGGCAAAATCGAGATTCCCGCTCCTAATCCGCCCTCCGGCATAGTGAAGTCAAACACTCCTATGGATAAAGAACAGGTTTACATATATCTGGGCGCTCCGACTATAGGGATCAATCATCCCGACTACGCCGCGCTCGATGTGGCCACCGAGATACTATCCTCACGTCTGAGCCTCGAGCTTCGTGAGGTTCAGGGGCTGGCTTATTCGGTCGGAGCCGGTCTGGCGACTTCGCCGGATTTCGGATGGTTCGTTGTTTCTATGGGTACCGGCACAAATAATTATCAGGTAGCCTATGACGGTATCCTGGCCGAGATTAACAAAATGCAGACCGCTCCGGTATCCGAGGCTGAACTGCGCAAGGCCGTAAACTCGATCTGGGGATCATCACTCACGCGGCAGTTATCCAGAATCAACCAGGCCTATTATATGACGCTTTATGAGTTTATGGGCACAGGTTACGATTATAAGAATGAGTACATGGAGCAGGTTAAAGCCGTCACAGTCGATGATATTTTGAGCGTGGCTGCTCAATACCTGCCCTCGCAGGATTATTATCTGGCGACAGTTGGACTGCAATAAACAGATTTTATCTTATTTAGCATGCTGGATTTTCTTATCAATATCGATAACCAGTTGATGTATTTTCTGAACGTCAATCTGGCAAACCCGTTTTTTGATTTTGTCATGCCGATTGTCACGCATGAATGGTTTGTCAGGATATTCTTTCTGTTTTTTGCAATAGCAGCGGCCGTATTCGGTGGAAAATACGGCCGGATTACGGCATTGCTTCTGGTTCTGACAGTAATTCTGACCGATCAGGCCTCCTCGGGACTGATAAAGCCGCTCGTGGGACGACTGCGTCCATGCAAAAATCTCGACGGCCTTAATGTCTTGATCAACTGCTCCAGCGGTAAATCCTTCCCCTCAGGGCATGCCACCAACTCTTTCGGGCAGGCGGTGATCTGGGTTTGGCGTTATCCTAAGTATAAATGGTTCTTTATAATATCTGCGGCAGTCATCGCCCTCTCACGGATTTTTGTGGGCGTACATTACCCCTTCGATGTCCTCACCGGGGCGATTCTTGGAACAATCTGCGGTTTGATAGTATTTCTTATCTGGACTATGGCAAAACGTATGATAGCGGCAAATAAAGCTCTTGACAAGAGGGCATAATTATTTATAATAATTGGCCGAAATAGAGGAATAGGTTCGTATATTAAATATACTCCTGCTTAGCTCAGTTGGTAGAGCAGGTGGCTGTTAACCACCGGGTCGCAGGTTCGAGTCCTGCAGCAGGAGCTTTTTTTGACCAAATTTTATAGTGGATCGAGATGTCGAAGATCATAAATATAAAGCATCTGCCAGGTAGAATTTCAATTTAAGCTCTTTTAGAACGGCCAACCCATCGAATTTTCAATAGATTTTATCTTGACTTCAATTAGCCGGAACATATTATATCAAAATATGTTTAGTCATAACTAAATATTATTTTAGAATATATGAAAAATACGGAATCGACAGAGAATTATTTAAAGTCAATATTTAAGCTGCAAACGGTGGATAAGAAGGTTTCTACTACTGATTTGGCCGACTATATGGGAGTTAGGGCGGCCTCGGTCACAGGCATGCTTAAGAAACTGGCAAGAAAGAAGCTGGTGTCATATCAGCCCTACAAAGGCGTAACACTTACCCATATCGGAAGAAAACTGGCGCTCAAAACTCTCAGGACACATCGATTGATAGAGCTCTTTCTGGTCGAACATCTGGGGCTGTCATGGGAGGAAGTTCACGGCGAGGCGGAAAAATGGGAGCATGTTATCTCGGGCAAGATCGAAGAGAGAATCGACAAACTTCTGGGGTATCCTCTGCACGATCCTCACGGTTCCCCGATACCCTCCGCCAACGGCGAATTGAAAATAAAAGACACAGTGCGGCTCGATCGGGTGCAGGAGGGAGAATCGGGAACAATCGAGGAGGTTCCCGATGAGGACCCGGAGTTTCTGGCATATCTTGGCGAGAATGATATTATCCCGGGAAACAAAATAAAGGTGTTGGAAAAATCCGTTGTTGGCAAAACATTGAAAATACAGATAACAAGTAAAAAGCATACAATAGGCCTTAAGGCCGCAGAAAAAATCCGAGTTCATCAACCCAAGGATAAAGGGAGGAAATAATGCAAAGCACTAACATTGATCTCAGCAAAAAGAGAGGATGTAATACCGGCCATATATTTCTGCCGGTACTTATCATCTGCCTGATGATTCTGCCAGGCTCGTTATTTGCGCAGGATGAAGGCGATGTCGATATCACGGGGGCGTATCTTGGCCTGTTTAATATCCTCGATCAGGAAAACAGCGAGGATTACAGCCCCAGCCGTAACCAGTTCGATCTCGCCGCAAATATCAACTTCAATTGGCAGATTCGGGAAAATATTTTGGGTGTTTTCCAACTTCAGGGAAGTCCGGGCGAGGGAAGTTTTGGTTTCCCCGGATCGGAAGTGGAGATAACGGATTTGAATGTCGAGTTCAGCTTTGATGACTATGACTCCAAACTCACAGTCGGATCATTCGACACCCCTTTCGGGATGCAGACCGCATCTCTGAGCAATAACGGCAACAGCTTTGGCAACCCGCTTCTGCTTAACTCCTTATTCTACTGCGCCTTTGCGGGCGCCCCGATGGGAACTTTAAATACTGTGGGCGCTATGGGCAATTACAACCATGAGTATTTCGATGCAACTCTGGCATTCAGCAACGGCACCAATGAATCGGCCGATAACAGTGATGGCGGATTTGAGATTTCCGGAACCGCTGTGGGCAAAATCCCGGTCTCGGAGGGGGAGCTTGATTTTGCATTCTCCTATATCAACAGCGATGACCGCAGTGAATCCGGATCAAACGGCACCGAATCGGATTTCAGCGGATTTCTGGCAGAGGGGATGTTTGCGCCGATCGAGGGAGCGCATGTGAAGGGCTACTATGGCATGATCTCCTATGATGATAATGACTCCGATACCGATGATGATGTCAATATCTGGATGGCTGAGGGACGTTACGGCCGTGAGGGCTGGCATCTGGGAGTGCGAATCTCGGGCTGGATGCCGGAGAATGACGACGGTAACGGTATCGGGATTTCCGAGGCCATTCCCAATCCCGGCCTGGCGGTGCAGATCAACGGCGCGATCCCGTACACCGACCAGAAGATAACCAGAATTCAGGCCGGCGGCGGCTACATGATAGTTGAGGACCTGATTATTAAAGCGGAGCTGTTTCTGGATAACTATGATCAGTCAACTCTGGGAGATGCTACCGATGTTCAGGGAGTTATTCTGGGCTTAAACGGACGCTTTTGAAACTTTTGATTAAATCAGATATTCCAAGGACTACAAGGAGGATATAATAAATGAATATGATTAAATATATAATAGTATTCCTCACGGCCTCTATGCTGCTTTTCGGATGCGGCGGAAGTGATGAGGCCGCAGAGGGAGATAAAGGCAATGACAAGTTAAATATAGTTGCCACCACCGGGATGATTGCAGATGCCGCCAAAAATGTGGGCGGCGATGAAGTCAAGGTTACCGGCCTGATGGGTCCCGGAGTCGATCCCCATCTTTACAAGGCCAGCGAGGGTGATGTTACCCGTATGAGCAATGCCGATCTGATTTTATACAACGGTTTGCATCTGGAGGGTGCGATGTCCGAGGTGCTGGAGCAGATGTCCGGAAGAATACAGACATTTGCGGTTAGCGAAGGGATCGACAAAGGCATTCTGCTCTCTTCCGCTGATTATGCAGGCGCACACGATCCGCATATCTGGTTCGATGTTACTCTCTGGATGAAGGCGGTTGAGGGAATCAGAGATATGCTCAAGAAAATCGATCCGGATAAAGCTGAGGTTTATGAAAACAATGCCAGGGCTTATCTTGCACAACTGGATTCGCTTCATCAACATATCAAATCCCAGGCCGAAAAAATTCCCGAACAGCAGCGGGTTCTTATAACCGCTCATGACGCTTTCAGTTATTTTGGCCGGGCCTACGGATTCGAGGTCAAGGGCCTTCAGGGCATCAGCACGGCATCAGAGGCGGGAACTGCCGATGTCAAGGATCTGGCAGAATATATAGCGGAGAATAAGATTCCGGCGATATTTATAGAGTCTTCAGTTCCTAAGCGAAATATCGAAGCTGTTCAGGCGGCCGTAAAATCCAGAGGATTCGAGGTCAAAATCGGCGGCGAGCTTTTCAGCGATGCTATGGGTACCAGAGGCACGCCTGAGGGAAATTATCTGGGCATGGTAAGGCACAATATCGATACAATCGTAGAGGCATTGCTGGCGGAGTAAGTTGATCCTCGCAATTGAGAGGAGTTAAAATATGGAAAATAATAATCTGGCTGTACAGGTAACGGACTTGACTGTTGCATACAAAGACAAACCGGTGCTCTGGGATATCGATCTGGAGATACCGCCCAAAGTTCTTTTGGCGATAGTCGGTCCCAACGGAGCCGGCAAGACCACGCTTATCAAATCCATCCTGGGACTGGTTCGTCCAGCGGCCGGGCAGGTTCTGATCTACGGCCAGCCATACCGGAAAAAGAGGAAGATGGTGGGCTATGTTCCGCAGCGCGGGTCTGTGGACTGGGACTTTCCGACCAATGTTCTGGATGTGGTTATGATGGGCAGTTACGGTTCTCTGGGATGGGTCAAACGCCCCGGTAAGAAAGAGAAACATAATGCCATGGAAGCGCTGGAGCGGGTCGGAATGGAGAAATTCGCCGACCGTCAGATAAGCCAGCTTTCGGGCGGACAGCAGCAACGTGTATTCCTGGCGCGGGCATTGGTACAGGATGCCATGATATATTTCATGGATGAGCCGTTTCAGGGTGTGGATGCTACCACCGAGCGAGCGATTATAAATATCCTGAAGGAATTAAAAGACTCGGGAAAGACCGTAGCTGTGGTTCATCATGACCTTCAGACAGTCCCGGAATATTTCGACTGGGTCACACTCATAAATGTCCGCAGGATCGACAGCGGTCCGGTTAAGCAGGTCTTTACCGAGAACAATCTGCGTCT
>WJIM01000176.1 GCA_014730285.1 Candidatus Zixiibacteriota bacterium | reverse complement strand
TGCGCCTCCAACGGACTGGTGCAGTCTATTGTCGATAACGGCGACGGTACCAAGACAACTCACTGGAAACACAATTATCCGATTACAACCTATCTTGTAGCTATAGGAGTGACAAATTACACCGAATTCCGTGAATGGTATGTGTCTGAATCCAACGATAGTATGCCTGTCGATTTTTATGTCTATCCGGAAAAATATTCGCAGGCTGTTTCCTCATTTCCCGTAACTGTTGATATGATCGATACGCTTTCGGCAATTTATGGCGAGTATCCTTTCGTGGCGGAAAAATACGGAATGCTCCATTTCGACTGGGGCGGGGCCATGGAACATCAGACCAATACCTCCATAAGCTCCAGTGCCTATTACGAGAGCATCATAGTCCATGAGCTGGGGCATCAATGGTGGGGCGATATGATTACCTGCGAGAACTTCAATGAGATTTGGATGAATGAGGGATTTGCCACCTATACCGAGGCTCTCTGGTTCGAGGCGACGCAGGGAGAGACCTTCTACCATGATTATATGGACAACATGGCTTATTACAGCGGCGGTACAATCTGGTGTCAGGATACCACCTCGGTCTGGTCGATTTTTTCATCGCGCGTGTACGATAAGGGCGCCTGGGTGCTGCATATGCTCAGAAACTGGGTGGGCGACAGCACCTTTTTCGAAATCCTGACGACCTATTACAATGATCCTCGCTATAGATGGAAGACGATTAACACTGAACAGTTCCGCGATCTTTGTATTGATGTGTCCGGCGATTCCCGTTTGACAGAGTTTTTCGAGGACTGGATTTTCGGCGAATATTATCCCCAGTATAAATATTCATACATCTATGAAGAATATCAGCCGGGAGACTATATTGTCTACCTGCATGTTCGCCAGACTCAGACCAGCATGCCGCAGGTCTTTGACATGCCAATCGATCTGAAGTTCTTTGACGGTTCGGTCTATCATGATGTTGGGATTTACAATGACCAGAGAGACCAGGACTATATACTTTACCTTGATGATCTGGCGGGCGATCCATACATAATCAGGTTTGACGAGGATAACTGGATTCTGAGATCTGCCAGCAGCGAGGTGTACCAGCTCCATACTATTTACCACGCTCTTGATACTGCGGAACAGTATGCGCCCTATGAGGATTCGATTATCGCCAGAGGCGGCACTCCGCCTTTTACATTCTACTGGGTCGGCGGTGTTTTCCCGGACGGAGTATCAATGAATCAATCCACCGGAAAGATCACCGGTACGCCTGTCGAGATGGGTGATTTTCAGTTTAAGGTCAGAGTTGAGGACTCGGATTTTCCGACCAATTTTGATACATTGACACAGACCCTCACGGTTGGTGAACCAGAGATTATCATAGGGGATGCCAATTGGGACGGCACTGTAAATGTATCAGATGCAGTTTATTTGATTAACTACGTCTTTATCGGAGGCGATCCGCCTCAGCCGGAGATGTATTCCGGGGATGCCAACTGCGATACTGCCGTGAATGTTTCCGATGCGGTCTGGATTATCAATTATGTCTTCATCGGCGGACCCGAGCCGGGCGACTGCTGATAGATCGAATATAAATAAAATTGACTTTTGAGGGCCCTTCGGGGCCCTTTTTACTTCAATAAAGCAAATTACCAAACCCCGAAAACCGCAATTTTTGAGTTGCCCGCCAAATAAAACTTCTTATCTTAAACGTATGTTTTTCGGCAATTTAATACTGCTGATTGGAATAATATTTCTGCTCAAAAATTTGGGCGTTATTCATGGCAATTTCTGGGGCTGGTTCATATCATTCGCGCTGATACTTATCGGACTGAGCATGATATTGAAGCGGTTTGCGAAACAGAAATAGATCGAAAAATATACCCGGAGTGTAATTAGGTCTACTCGCGTTCGACTACCTGCCGGGGTAATCTGAGCCAAAATGAAAAATAAAAAGTTTTACCTGGAAACATACGGCTGTCAGATGAATGAATACGATTCACATCTGGTGGAATCCCTTCTGACCTCGGCCGGCTTTGAAAAAACCGAGGATGAAAAGGGCGCCGATATCGTTATATTGAATACCTGCTCAGTACGGCAGCATGCCGAGGAGCGTGCACTGGGCCGGATCAGGAGTATCAGTTCGGCTGGGAAGCGGCAGGAAATTGCTGTAATCGGCTGTATGGCACAGCGGATGGGGGATGAGCTTCTGTCGGTTAACAGTGATGTTAAGTATGTGCTTGGTACAGACAGCTTTTATAAAATAGCCGAGATTCTTGAATCCGGCAACGGCAGTCATATCGTCGATATATCCTGCCGGGATGAGCCTTTCGATTACGAGTCGAAGCCCTCGGGCCAGAGCCTTTCGGATTATGTGACTATTATGCGCGGCTGCGATAATTTTTGCTCTTACTGTATTGTGCCTTATGTGCGGGGGCGTGAACGTTGCCGTCCGCCTGAGAGAATCGTGGAGGAAATCAACCGTCTCGACCAGAACGGCCGCAAAGAAATCTGGCTTCTGGGGCAGAATGTCAATTCCTATAAATTCGATTCAATGGATTTTTCTGCTTTGCTTGGAAATGTTCTGGAAAATACCGAAATCCCGAGGATTCGGTTTCTGACCTCGCATCCAAAAGATTTTTCGCAAGCGCTGATTGAGAGAATGGCCTCCGACAAAAGAATTTGCAAAGGAATTCACCTGCCCATGCAGTCAGGGTCGGATGCCGTTTTGAAAAAGATGAATCGAAAATACACAGCCGGGGAGTACCTGGACAAAATCCGTAAATTGCGTGAAGCAATTTCCGATGTCGTTATCACCACCGATATCATAGTCGGCTTTCCGGGTGAAAGCGAGGATGATTTCAGGCGCACGCTGGACATGGTAGAGGAAATCGAGTATGATTCGGCCTTTATGTTCCGGTACTCAGTCCGCAGTGGAACCAGGGCCGAAAAATTCGGGGATGATATCCCCGAAGAGGTAAAGCTGGAACGTTTGGATCAGCTGATCAGATTGCAGAAGCGGATTTCCGAGAAAAAGATGGCCGCGCAAATCGGCAGGCTGCAGACTGTTTTACTGGAGAGAACGGCCAAACAATCGGCTCAGGATGCGCGCGGTAAAAACGACGGCGGCTTAAATGTTGTTGCCCGGGGCGGGTCAAAGTACCTGGGCGAATTTGCTGATGTTGAAATAAAATCGTCGAGCTATTCGACGCTGGTGGGGGAAATTGCAGGCAGGCAGGAATAGTATATGAGTACGACCTATTTGATAATCGAGATGTCTCTGGCGGCAGTATTTGCGGCGCTGACGCTTGTCTTTTCGGAGAAATTCATAATGGCGGGTTTCCGCAAATGGGGCTGGATGCTGGCCGGCTTTATTCTGATTATAATAGGCGGCGCGGTGGAGGCGGCATTTTCGGTCAAATCGTTTGCACAGCTGTTTATACCCTCGGTCAGTATTTATGCCGGTGGATTTGCTCACGCCCTGCGTTTGCTGGGGCTGTTATTCGTATTGGTAACATTTCTGGTCTCGGTGCTCAGCCTGTATAAGGAGCGCATACACGAGCAGAAAAAACAGGACCGTTTCAAACTGCTGGATATTATCAGGGAGACTGCCAGCCAGTCGCTTTCGCTGATCGAACTGGTCAATTTCTCGGTCAGGGAACTGGTCAGCGGCACCGATTCGAATGCCGGATGCATCTTTATCTACAATCCTAAACGCAAACAATTGGTTCTGGCGGCACACCGCGACCTTCCGCGCGAACTGGAAAAAAGGCTGGAGAGCCTTGAGGATGATGGCTCGATTTTCTTCCGCTCCCACAAAAGCAGCCGTCCGCATGTTATCGGAAATATCTCCAATGCCGACAGCGCCACCTCCTCGCTTTTGTCCAGTTCAGATTATAAATCCGCAGTAGCCGTTCCATTAATCGGCCGCAACGGATCGTTCGGTGTGGCTGCCCTTTTCTCCGAGGACTCCTATTTCTACACAAGCGAAATAGCGCAGTTGATTAATTCCGCCGCTAATATACTGGGACCGGCGGTGGCATCTTTGAGGCTGGAGCGTGAATTGCGTGAGGCCTCGGTCCAAACCAAAAGATCAAGGAAATCCCGGCAGTATATATCCGGCCTTCTGGATATCTGCTCACGCACAGGACAGCCGGAAACGCTGATTAAATCGATGATTCGTTATTCATCGGAATATCTGGGAATTATCAGTGCCGAATTGTACCGCGTGAAAAACGGCCGCCTGCATCCGGTCTACCCGGCATCGGGTATTTCCGCTCAGAGCGGGCAGATCAGGGAGCATGTGCGCCGGGCGGTGGAAGAGAATAAATCGCTTCTGGTGCGCACCGAATCGAATGGCGATATCGAGCGGACATTGATTATGCCGATCCACCGGCAGGGTGAAGATAAACATGTCTGTCTTTTCGAGATAGATCCGAAAAGGCCTGACTTGAAGCAGGATGATCTGGAAAAAATTAGGGCCCTCTCCAAAGCGATCGCACTTCAACTGCGCCCGCGTGAGGAGGTCAAAATCCAGACTGCACCCGGCGGCAAACTTCCCGAGCTTAAGTCCGATGATCTCAATAATCTCAATAATGTTCTCACCGGAATTCTGGGCAATGCTCAGCTTGTGGATGTCAGCCTGAAAAGAGAGTCCTTTGCCGGACGGGAACGGGCGCTGGAGAATCTAAAAAATATTATAGAGGAGACTTATGACGCGGGAGAGATGATTAAGGAATTACAGGATAAGCTGGAAACTCCCGAGCCATCTCTTGAAAAAAACAATACGCTTGAAAACGCGATCAGGGCTATCGCATTCCCCGAAAACGGTCCTGACGATAATATTTACCGTTTGAAAGGGAAGCCCTCTCTCAGGTTCGATCTTGCGGCCGCACCCAACGGCGCGCTGAATCTGTCATCGGAAAAATCTCGAAAAATACTGACCGAGCTTTTTTCCTGGATTGAACGGGAATGGCGTCCGGAATCTGCTCTTTCCATGCGCCTGATAAATACCGCTCAGGGTGTCAACCTGATAATTTCCGACTTCTCTCTCAGGGAGAAAGAGCTTGATCTGGGAAGCATCGATCTGCTCCCGCTCGATCTTTTTCCGGAAATCTCCATCGCTGATCTGAACTCCGATGTAGTCGACATAAACTATTATTACGAGGACAGCGAGCAGGGCAGAGTTCTTATTCTCAGATTTCCCTCGTCTCAACCGCCCGAAAGCGAAGCTGACCCGGAGGAGCCCCGTAAACCGCGTATACTTGCCATAGACGATCAGGAGATGATCCGCGAGCTTCTGGCGAGCATGCTGGATGAACTGAAATACCCCCATAAGATCTGCGCCGACGGTCTTGAGGGCGTAAAAGCCTTCGAGGAAGATCATTACGATATTTTGATAACCGATCTGGGCCTGCCGGATATCGATGGATGGGAGGTTGCCAAACGCACTCGTAAGCTCAATCCCGATCTGCCGGTCATTGTGATTACCGGCTGGGGGGTGAAGAACGAGCAGGTGCGGAAAAACCGCGATCTGGCCGATTATGTTCTGGCCAAACCATTCAGAATGGAACAGCTCCAGGAGCTTATCGTAAAGGCCTCTGCTGTAAAGGCTTCCTGAAAAATTCACAATAGCATCTTTTTCAGTGAGCAAAGACTCTTCAGGTCAACTTTTTTGCGATTCCTGCCGATAACCCAATAAGACTATATGGAAGAGTAGGAGGCTATGTCTAACATCGATATACTTGCGAAATTAGATCAGGCGGATGAAATATTTTCATTACCCCAGACTTTGCTGGAAATCCTGCAGGAAGTGGAGAATGATGACTGGTCGGCAAAATCAATGGCCGCCATCATAAGCAGGGATCCCGGGCTGACTGCACGCGTACTAAAGATGGCGAATTCGAGCTTCTACAGCAGAGGCGCCGAAATCTCTACGGTCAATCGTGCTGTGCTGGTGCTGGGGGCCTCCATGGTCAAATGCCTCGCTCTTTCAGTGGCGATCTTCAATCCGGTTGGTGAAATCAAAAAGAAACTGGATTTTGATATCAGATCGCTTTACACTCATTACCTGAGCACCGCTATCGGCGCCAGGCAGCTCGCGGAAAAGACAGGTTTTGCCAAGACCGAAGAGGCCTTTACCGCCGGTTTGCTTCATGATATCGGGATGATATATATACTCAAAGTTGCTCCGGCGGAATATGTTGATCTTCTCAAACAGTATGAACACGGTGAGGATTTGGTTAAACTGGAACGGGAATTATTCGATACCGATCATGCCGAGGTAGGGTATCTGATAAGCCGTAAATGGAAACTTCCGGCAGGCCTTCAAAATGCTATCGGCAATCACCACCGTATAACCAGTTACGATAATTTCTCGAGCTATGAAAAGCTCGATCAGATTGTGGCTCTGGCGAATCTGATTAACAGGCATGTCTTCTCATCTTCAGGATGCTATGTCGAAGAAAACATCCAGCAGATTTCAAACCTGCTTAAATCGCTGGATCTGGACGAGGATATCATTACCGAGATCAATGACAGAAATTTACAGGAGACATTCAAGGCCGCAGAGCATATCGGCATGGAAATCGGCGATCCAATGACTCTTCTGGAAAAAGCGAATCGCCAGATTATGCGCTCCTATTTGACAGTAGAATCACTCTTCAAGGAACGCCAGGAGCTTTCCAAGCAGATCATCGAGGAGGAGCATAAGCTGGGTGCCATGAAATCCAAAAATATCGCCGTGGCCACCCTCTCGCATTATATCAACAATGCCGCCACCGCAATCTCCGGACGAATTCAGCTTATGGAAATGCTCTTGAAGAATGATAAAATCATCGACAAAGACGGCAAACTGGCTCCGGCTCTGGAAATTATCGATGCTTCTCTTACCAAGATATTAGCGGTGCTGGCCGAGCTCAAGTCGCTGACCTCTCTGGATGATGTTAAGTTTTATAAGGACTCGAGTACGATCAATATCGACGAGAATATCTCCCAGCGTCTAAAGACGATGAAGAAGGTCATGGGCTAAAAGCCTCGATTCTATCTTCTCGTGAAATCTCTTTTTTATTTTTGCTCTTGATTTATCCGCATTTTATACTTGCAGATCGATTCTTTTATAATCCGCGCAGTTCTTGCCAAAATCATCCACAGGTGTTATTATATCAAATTGAAATTGATCTACCAAACAGTCATGGAGGATAAATGAAATTCGACTCTCAGATTACGAAGCTTTCCAAAATAAAAACCGACTGCCTCGCCCTTCCGGTTTTTGAATCCGCTCCCAAAGACAATCCGCATCTGAAGGATTTTCCCAAAGCGGTTTCTGACCAGATCGCGGCTTTGTTTAAAAGCGATGTCGTGAACGGCAAAGAGGGAAAAGGGTATCTTCTCAAAGTAGGCGGCAAACACGGTTTCGAATATTTATATGTTCAGGGTGTCGGCAAAAAGGGTGAACTCAATCACGATACAATACGCAAATTCGGTGGGAATCTGGTCTCGGGCTTAAAAGGAATGAAGTTCAAAAATACTGCGATATATATTCCAAAATCATTGAAAGTTGGAAGCGACCTGTCCGTTATTTCTCAGATGGCCGTGGAAGGTCTGCTCCTCGGATCATACGAACTTTTGAAATACAAGTCCAAACCAACACAAAAATCACTGCCGGCAAAATTCAATTTCATCCTGCCGGATAGCTGGGACAAGCGCAGCTTTAACGCCGGACTAAAGGTGGGCGAGATTATGGCCTGGGGACAGAACCTTTCGCGCGACCTGATAGGCCATCCCTCAAATTATCTTACCCCTATCGAGATGGCAAAAACCGCCAAATCAATGGCTCGTAAATACGGCTTTAAATGTGAGGTTTTGACAAAAGCGCAAATCCAGCGCTTGAAGATGAACTGTGTACTGGCAGTTAATGCCGGTTCGAAAGAGCCGCCCCAGTTTATCATCATGAAGTATAAAGGGCCGCGTTCGAAAGAGAATCCCGTATGCCTTGTAGGGAAGGGGATCACATTCGATTCCGGCGGAATCTCTCTTAAGAAAGCGCAGGATATGGATCAGATGAAGGGTGACATGGGCGGCGCCGCGTGTGTGCTGGCCTCGGTGGCCGTGGCCGCGCGCCTCAAGCTTCCCATCAATCTGGTCGGGCTTATCCCGGCAACCGATAATCTTCCCTCAGGTTCGGCTTATAAGCCGGGAGATATCCTGACTGCCATGAACGGAAAAACAATCGAGGTTTTGAATACCGACGCCGAGGGGCGCTTGATTCTTGCTGATGCGCTCTCCTATGCGCAGCGACTGAAGCCGGAAGCGATTATCGATGTGGCTACACTCACCGGTGCCGCGATTGTCGCGCTTGGTTATGTCAGTTCGGCTTTATTTACCAATGATGATAAGCTGCGAAAGCTGCTCATAAGCGGTTCGGAGAAATCCAGTGAAAAGACCTGGGAGCTTCCTTTATGGAAGGAATACCAGGAGCAGATCAAATCGTCGATCGCCGATATTAAAAATACCGGAGGACGTCCCGCAGGCTCATGTACAGCCGCGGCATTTCTGAATAATTTTACCGGCAAATATCCCTGGGCGCATCTGGACATCGCCGCAGTGGATATTGTCTTTAGCGGCGGCGCCTATACTCCCAAAGGACCAAGCGGTTATGGCGTCAGGCTGGTAAGTGAGTTTTTACGCGAATGGAAATAAACAGAATTGATATAAAAACCGCCCTCTTGCAAGGGCGGTTTTTTTATACGTATAAATTTATATCTATTTCGTCCAGGCCGGATTGGAATCATTTCCCGGTCCCGAAATGCGCTTCATACCCGTACCGTCAAGATTAACGGTATATATGGAGCCGTTGGAGGTGCCGAAAGCGACTTTGCTTCCGTCGGGAGACCAGCTCGGCATTCCCGAGACCCACAGTCCCTCTTCCGGCTGGCAGATCATTCTTTCTCCGCTAAGATCGGCATTAGCGACATAAACACCATCATCCTTCAAAAATAGGATCTTGGTACCATCGGAAGACCAGTCGGGTGAGCTTCCTCCGGGATTATTTTCTGCAGTCTCGATCAGTACATCGCCGGTTGGCATCTCGCCCTCCAGGGGAAGTACGATCATACCCAGCTTCTGCATGCCGGTTTTCTTCAATTCTCCCAGCACGAAACAAACCTTACTGCCGTCAGGAGAGATCGCAGGCATCAACGGAAATAACTGCCGGTCGGTTCTGGGCAGTTCCATATGTCTGAATGTTTCCATGTCGGTATCAAAAAAGCCGATCGAGTATTCCGGCAGGGTGGCATCCACAATATTGCCCATTCTGTCGTATGTAAAGCTGATCGTTTTTCCGTCATCCGACCAGTCGGGAGATTTTGATCCGAGCGTATTCGTAACCCCCATCCAGAAATTCTTGCGCTGGGGGAGGCTGTCGGTAAAGGCGTAGAACAGATCATACAAAAAGTGATATCCGCCGCCGCCCTCCGGATATTTGATTTCCACTTTCCCCTGGCGGCTGAAAGCCAGACGTTTATTGTCCGGCGCCCAGGACAAGCGACCGGTGGCATTGGCGATTCCCACCACAAAGGGACGCTGATTGGAGCCGTCGGGATTCATAAGCCAGACATCGCCATTACGAATAAAAGCGATCTGCTCCCCCATTGAATCTGTCTGAGTCCCCTGCGCCGAAGCTGCTTCGGATACGTAAATGCTTGTCATTAAACCAATTAGAAAAAACAAAGTAAATAAACTGAATCTCTTCATTTGCAGTCCTTTCGTTTCCCGTTTATACACGCAATTCGGCTCGCCGTTGCGGAATTTTTGGACTATAATAGATATTCCGAATTCTGTCAAATTTTATTTGCATTAGCATATCTAAATCAAAAGGCAGCCGATTTGACTGCCTTTTTTATTATCGGAAATATGTTCAAATACCTTATTTGCTGCCGTTTCCACTCATACTGTAATCCATCTCAGCCATCTGTCTGTAAATATTCCATCTCCGGTTGGCATCCTGCTGAGCCAGCTTCATAAGCCTGGCCGCTCTATCCGGATCGGAGGCCTTCAGCGATCTCCATCTGTTTTCGCCGTAAGCATATTCCTCATACGATATCGAGGGCTCTTTGGAATCGAGCTGGAGAGGGTTTTTGCCCTGATCCATGAGTGCCGGGTTGTAACGGTACAGCATCCAGTGTCCCGATTTAACCGCTTTATCCATTTCATTAAGCCCATTGATCATATTGATACCATGGGCGATGCAGTTGGCGTAAGCGATTATTATCGAGGGGCCGGGATAAGATTCGGCCTCCATAAACGCCCTTACCGTCTGGTTATGGCTGGCGCCCATCGCTACCTGAGCAATGTAGACATTTCCGTAAGACATCATCATCATCCCCAGATCCTTCTTGGCGCTGGGACGTCCCGCGGCAGCAAACTGAGCAGTAGCTCCACGCGGAGTAGCCTTGGACATCTGGCCGCCGGTATTGGAGTAAACCTCGGTATCCAGAACCAGGATGTTTATATCACGCCCGGAAGCCATAACATGATCCAGACCGCCGTAACCGATATCATAAGCCCAGCCGTCGCCGCCGACAGCCCAGACCGACTTCTTAACCAGATAATCTGCGATTGAATCGAGAATCATGGCATCCTCGGAGTCCATGCCCTTCAGCTTCTTTCTCAGCGCTTCGATACGTTCACGCTGTTTATCGATTGCAACCGGATCGCTCTGGTCGGCATTGGCGATTTCGTCATACATATCCGGTACGATTTTTTGTAAAAGCTCTCTGGCGAATTCGGACATCTTGTCGGCATTTAAGCGCATGCCGAAGGCGAACTCGGCATTATCCTCGAAAAGCGAATTCGACCAGGTCGGGCCTCTGCCGTCATCACGTTTGGTATA
>WJIM01000175.1 GCA_014730285.1 Candidatus Zixiibacteriota bacterium | reverse complement strand
GTTCGACCGTTTTCCATTATCATTCCGGTGGTGACATCAACAGGATTTCGTCCCGAGAAGAATCGATTGGCGGAGGCAAATCCGCCCTGACCGTCATTTCTGTGAACCCAGACCATATTGTCGCCCTTACTGGCCACAACCAGATCACGGTACTCATCGTCATTGATACTTCCGCCCGCAATCGCCGTCGGCATTATGCCGGTCGGGTATGAATCCTGAGTAACGAACACTCCGGTCGAATCGCTTCTGAGTATATGTACCATTCCGGGCTGATCGCCCAGATCCTCAGTCACCGCCAGATCGATCCAGCCGTTTTCATCAAAATCGCCGGTTGCCAGCGCGGTAATCTTTCCGCCGTCAATCTGGAAATTCTGAGCGGCCTGGAATGAGCCGTTGCCTTCTCCCACCAGCAGGGAGACGTTGCTCGAGCCCTCGTTTGCCACTATAATATCATTTACGAGGTCACGGTTGAAATCGGCGGCGTAAACATCAACCGGCTCGGTACCCACATTATATTCACGCGCATCTCCGAATGTACCGTCGCCGTTATTGATATATACCGAGATATTGCCCGAGCCTTTGTTGGCGGTCACCAGATCATTAAGCATGCCGTCGCCGTCGAAATCGCTGCGGGCGATTGCCACCGGCATCTCACCGGCGTCATAACTCACCGGCTTGTCTATTTTCGGCTTGCCCACATTGAAGATCGAATCGAGATTGCGGTCGGGGGTAATCCTCATCCGCCTGTCGATAAAATCTTCCGGGGTACCTGTGTTCAAAAGTACGCTTATCTGATTTGTCGTCTGATTGGCAACAGCGACGTCAAAATCATTGTCGCCGTCCAGATCTGTCAAAACAAGATCACTCGGGGTCTTTCCGGCTTTGTATGTGTAAGCCGATATAAACAGTCCGCCACTTCGATTTTTGAATATGGAAATATTGTCGGTATCGTAGTTGGCTACCACGATATCGTTGTCCTGATCGAAATCAATATCACCGACCGCTACGGCCTCCGGCCTGTCGCCGATATTGCCGACACGCCACGGCCACCATCCGAAGAACAGCATGGCAACCAGGCCGATTATTATGACCCAGGAGTAAAACCATCCCGGCGCTTTGCGGCGTATCTTGTCCCAGGATACTCTCACCAGAGACCATATACCGAGCGCCAAGGCGAAAATGCCGATAATGATCGTGAAGTCGATCATATATTCGTAGAAGAATTCGGCTTTTTCGTTGGGGACAAAGTACTGGATCATCATAAAAAGGCCGGTGATCAATACTATTTTTAAAGGAATCCACTGCTTCATATAATCACCTCACTTACAGTCTCACTGTAGTCCATTGAATGAATTGATCCCAGCCCGCTGTCGCCGCGATCACACCTACCACAACCAGCAGGATAAATATAACCTTGCCCCAGTCCTCGGCCTTGAGTGAACCGAGAAGCGTGGGCTCGCCCGAAAGATATGCGCTGGCGGCGTAAAGCTCTTCGCCTATTAATGTGTAGTCGCAGGCCACAATGAAAAATGGCAACTGGGCCACCTGGTCGGTACCGGCAATCTGGATCGACCCTGCCAGAGATCCGGTTTCCGCCAGAAGCAGTGATTCAGCATAAAATATTCCCAGATAGAAATTGGAGGCAGGAAGCTCACGCAGCATCATGCCGTTAACCGCGGCCACATAGGCGAACTGGCTCTGGGTAACGAAGAAGACCTGATCCTCATCATAAGCGTCAGGCCGTCCAGACTCGGCATAAGCGTTTTTGACAACTTCCTGCGCCACAGTCATCACGATCGGATCATAACAGGGCACCATCAGCGAGCTCTGATGATCCGCCACCCTGCGGGCCACACGCCCCAGGATCGTGAAAGAGCAGATTGTGGCGATATCCGATGCGGTTCCGAGACCGAGAACATAAAGAATCGGCTTACCCATTTCGGTAGCGCGTCCAATCGCCTCGTCCACCGCATTGATGCCCGATAGCGGACGTACATAAAGCTTTGCATCCTCACCTTTGGTCCTGCGTACGAACCAACCGACAAGAAATCCGATTGCGCCAATACTGATAGCCAGACCTACGCTGCCGACAAATGCACCGGGTATGGCCAATAGAAACCAGAGGCCGTTAACCGAAGCCCCGACAATCAGACTGATCAGAAGAACCAGCCAGATTATGAGAACAAAAATGATCGGCCACATGACAAAAAATTGTTTCATATCGATCTGACCGCCGGCCACGATAACGAATGCCACTGAGAACGAAGCGAAGATCAGTACAGCTACAGCCACAGGCGCCTTGCCGGTGTGGAACCATTCGCCCGTGGCCTGTACCGGACCGTAAACTTCCGATTCGGTACGTACATCCTCATCGGCCACCGCCGCGATCTTGTACCAGTAATCCTTGTCATTGGGCATCGGATCAGCGCCGCCGTCGGTGTCGCCGCGGTCAGTATAGATTTTTACTCCATAGGGGACAGTTCGCCGAAGTTGAAACTCGATTTCACCTTCAACCATCTCCCCCCGCCAGATCTCGTAGCCTGTCACATAGTCCCCGGTACCGTCATCATCGGGAGAAAGCTTCCATTCCAGGTCAATCGAGTGTCCGTGGTCGTTTTCCGTATCCTTGACTACTACAATTTCAGGAGGGGCGGGTGGTGGAACCTGCGGTTCTTCCTGAAGCGTATCCGCCTCCATGGAAGCCTCACCAGACTGATCCGGCGCCTGAGCGAAAACAGGCGCTGCCAGAAGCAGTAAGATCGCTAACGGCAGTAACTTTAATCGCATCTGGAAAAGGCAATCTTTCATAAGCACCTCTAAATTGTTTATTAATTGATTAGTCCAAGCCAGTCGCCAAAGAGATAGGTCATCCTTCCGGCCAGAAGTGATATTCTCGCCATTACGGTATACCCGAATCCGGCACCGAATGTCAGCATCAGAACCAGAATACCGATGCGCGCAGCGCCCCCGAAAAATCCCTTGTGCTCTTTGGAGAAGAAGAAATAAATCAATCCGCAGAGCACACCTATGAAAACAAATATATTGGAAAAACTGCCCCAGAAGCTAATTCCGGCTTCAGTTTTATCTACCAGCGGAATTATGGTATTATTGACCTGCGCGATAAAATCAGAGCGCAGGTAACGGATCAGATTCAAGCCCGCTGTTGTTCCCACAATAAAGGCCAGCGCCCAACGCGAAATCCATCCGCCCTTGGGCGACAGACGCATTAAAAGCACAAGTCCCAGGAAGAGTGGAATCACAAACCAGTAACTCGCATCTTTTTCCGCAAGCGCCGGCAGCACTCCTCTAACAGCGCCCGGCCACAGCTTGGCCACGAGATTGGGCATCATGGTACCCCAGAAGCCCATAGTCATCCAGTAGGCCGCCGATACGCCCACGAAAAGATGCTCGGCAAATTTATAGTATGGATTGTCCTTGTACAAAAAGGACATTATGAACAAAGTCAGAAATGCGGCGGAGGTCACAAAAATTCCCTCCCGAATCGAATCCCTGTCCATACTCACGAAATACACACTCAGTACAATTGAGGTGAGTATGACAATAAAAATAATCAATTTTATGGTTTTGGGATTCACTGTCTCTATTTCTCCATCGCAAGTTTGCGCTCTTTGCCGCGATACATGAAATACATTACATTACCGAAAACGATAAAGAGCATAATCACAATATGCGCAACCATCTGCGCCACCATCATATTCATCCCCGGCGTGGGTTTTGTCTTAAACGAATCGGGATATCTATCCAGTACATGGCTTTCGTACTCCGCAGCCCCCTTGATTCCGCCCAGAAGCCCAACCATCTGATTGGGATAATAGGGGTAAAGCTGTGGAGCGGAAACAGCAGTGCAGGCTCCGCCAATCGGGATTGCTCCCGGATCACCGGCGAATAAAATCCATTCCTTAATGCCGGGGAATCCGCCCCCGAAGGATACGATCAAATCCATATCCTTCAGGCTTTCAACCTGCTTCATCATCGGGACCTGTTCAATGTCGGTACCGTTGGCATCGGTGCTGTACATACGCTTCATATCATCCACGATTACACGGATCAATCCCTGATTACCGGCCTTATATCCGAGATTTATATAATCAATGCCATATTCATAATCGGGGAATTCGGGAATAAGCACATCCTCCACAGTCTGCACCGTAAGGCTCTGCCCCGTGGCCCAGACCGCCATAAGATAAACCTTCAGCCCCCTCAAACAGGCATGCCTCAGAATCACATCGACCATAGGCTGAATCTCCGGCGCGGTGGTCGGACCGTAGTCGAATGACATTAATAGACGAGAGCCGGGAGGCATATTATCGACTTTATCATAAAGCGCCAGTACAATTGGCGAGGGCTTTTCCTCGAAACGCAGGCCCAGAAGCAAAGGAATGATTACCGCCAGAGCAATGAAGATAAAGATATACCTGCGGTCAATAAACTGCAGCCGATCCAGAAGGCCTCTATTGTTTTTTTCGTCGTTTGCCATAATAATTCTCTATTTGCTGTCAGAACCCAGATAAGTTCTTTCCACTCCAAGTATTAATCTCAAGGCCATCGATATAACGCCCAGCGCAATTCCGATCAAAATCGCCCTCTGACCAGCCAAATTAGGCACATCCATAATCCAGTCAGTCAAGGTCGGCACGAAATTAAAGGCAGTGGCCATAAAGGTAATGCCCGCACCGGCAAAGAAATCTGCTATCAGGCTGGGAGCGGGAGTCCGTCCCAGAAGAATCACAAAAGCCGCTATCAGTAGAATCGATGCGTCGATATTTTTGGCACGGAATGCGCGATATGAAGCCGAGGCCACGAAAAAGGCCAAAAGTGCATACATGGTACCCTGCAAGGGCGTGAACATCGAATCATACAAATCGGCAAAGAGCGATCCGGCCGCGGTAACATCACCCTGAATACCTTCCGGATTTCCGATCTTGAAAAGCCCCGCCGCCAGCATCACAAAGAATCCCAGAAGCGTTACTATAGAAAATTGCCAGTCGGTTTTTTTGCGGTAGACTTTCGAGAAATGCACACGGCAGAGATTTCCGCCGCCCAGGATAAATGCGAAAACAGCGATGATATCGAAATAAAGCGAAAAATCCTCGCCCAGATTGCCGAACGGCTTGTGCGGTATGAATTCGGCCACCACCAGCACAGTGCCGACAATAAATGTTATCATTATAGGTACTGTTCTACGCCACATAATCTCTTACGCCGAAAACCATGATTTTATCATGTTAGTTATCTCCAGAATATCCTCACTTCCGGTCAGCGCTGCCAGTGTTGCAAACACTGCTCCGATTATAATGAAGACCATTGCGATAAATTTACCCACATCCTGTCCCTTCAATGAACCCAGCTGCTTCGGCTCGCCGGAAAGATAGGCCGAGGCCGCAAACAGCTCCTCACCGATCAGAGTGTAGTCGCAGGCGGCCACGAAGAAAGGCAGCTGAGCCGGCATAGCCGTACCGGCAATCTGAATAGCGCCGATCGAATTGCCTGTCTCGGCCATAATCAGCGACTCGGCGAAAAATGCTCCCAGATAGAAGCAGGTGGCCGGTTTCTCCCTGACCATAATGCCGTCCACCGCCGCCACATAACCGAACTGCTCGTCGGTAATATAATGAACCATATCATCCGAGTATGCGTCCGGACGTCCCGCGGAAAGATAAGCCTCTTTGATTGTCTCGCGCGCTGTGGTCATAACGATCGAGCGCGAAACGGGCATATTTATCTTGGTATCATATTCAGCAATAGTCTTGGCGATACGTCCCAAAATAGTAATCCCGGCCACAGTCTGAACATCATCCATATCCTGAATGCCGGGAATAAAGAGAATCGACTTACCCATCTCGGTCGCTCGCCCGATAGCATTTTCGATCGCCTGCAATCCGCCAATACGTCTCAGGAAAAGCTTCCTGCCGCCTCGTGCCATTCCAATAAAAATCACAACCGAGATGCAGATAGTCAGCCCGATAATAAGCGTATCCAGGTCCTTCGAATTGAACCATTGAGCTCTGGATTTTACCGGCCCGGCCACCCGGGAAATTCCGAGAATATTGTCATCGAATACCGACATGATATCTCTGTCGTATTCCGCCAGCATGGAAACATCCTTTATATCCAGCTCAGTGAGTTCCGGATATTGTTCCATCAAAGGATCGATTTCCTCTCGGGTAAGCCTTACCTCACCCTGGTATTTGGGAAATGTCACTATTTTATAATAATAATCAGTGCCCTCTTTTAAGTTTTTATCGATATAGGAAGAATCCCGATGATTGGCGACGCCGACAATGTGAAAATCGGAGGTGGGATTTTGCGAACGCAGTACAACATACTTGGAAACCAGGCCGTCCTCTTTTTTATCGTCGACCGATAAATCCCAGGTCAGTTCTATCTCGCCCCCGGCATCATCAGGGCTGTCCTTAGCCTCGAAATTCGTTACCTGTGCAAGCCTTGGGATTTCATAGACGGGTTCTTCCAATGCGGCTGTGTCCGAAAGCTCCTCCGCAGTCTGGGCGGCTGCAGAGAGACAAAACAGCAGAAGTAACAGTAAGGTGAAAATCGCAGCTTTAAATCTTAACATTTTTCAGACACAAAAAAGGCCGCACAAATTCATATGTGTGGCCACCGGAATGAATTTTATTTAAAAATTTTTATTCTCAAAATTTAAGCCTCGTAAATGGCAACGGCCAATATAAAAACTGACGTTTATTATAACTATTTCCGGTTCGAGAAGTCAAGTGATTTATGGCAAATCGTCCATTGCCACAAGAGGAAAACAGGACACAACCCTCATAATAATTTATACGATTATTGCTCAAAAACATCAAAGCAAAAATAAATATGGAAGACATAATCCGGGAAGAATCCTAATTCACGACCTTGAGCCATTCGACCAGAAGGAAGTCGATACGTCCGATCAAAAGCGACATACGGCTCATGACGGTATACCCGAAGGATGCGCCGAAAGTTACCATCAAAAACCAGGTTCCCACTGTGGCCGCACCTCCGAAGAATCCTGTGTGCTCCTTGGAGAAGAAGAAATAGATCAGGCCGCAGAAGACGCCCATGAATATGATCAAGCCGGTAAGATTCAAGGGCATCGAAAGACTGTAGAAAGTTCCCAGCGCGCAGGCAACCAGCGCGATCAGGAAAAAGAAAAGCTTTGTTGGTGTGGGAAGATCAATAGTCGTATTGCGTCCGAATAAAATAAATCCAAGCGAAACAATCAACACGGCGAAAACCAGCACATTGCCGATTATAACACCGCCCGAATTAATCCATCCGATAGACTCGGGAAATGTTACCACAGGCTGAATCGTGCTGCCAATCTGCCTGACGGCGTTCGAAACGAGATAATTGATCAGGTACAATCCAGCGGTTCCGCCCACCACCACCGAGAGCGGCCAGCGGGAAATCCACCCGATAGGCGGAATCAGACGCAGGAGCATCATCAATCCCAGAATACCGGCGCCGGTATAGAGCAGATTGTAATCAAACTGCCCCTGGAAAAGACTCTGGACAGCGGGGCTCCAGTTGGCCCAGAACTTGGCATGCAGACTCTGCCAGAAAAGCGAGGCAAACCAGTATCCGGCCGAAAGGCCCACGAAGATCGCCTCTGAAAATTTGTACCAGGGATTGTCCTTGTATAAAAAGGACATAATACCCAGAGTCAAAAACGCCGCTATCCAAACACCAATTAAATCAGAACCCATATCACTTACTCGCCTTAAGCTTGTCCTTACGGCCGATTACGAAATAGGCTATATTTCCGACCACGATGAAGAACATCACAACCGCATGAGCGATTGTCTGCGAAAGCATATATTTAGTACCCTTATCTTTGTAATCAACCGTTCCGCCGTCAAACCTCGCAAAAACGCCCTCCAGCTCGGCCGCACCGCGCATACCCCCTGCCAGTCCCACAACCTGACCGGAATTGTAATAAGGGTAAAC
Source organism: Candidatus Zixiibacteriota bacterium (assembly GCA_014730285.1). Lineage (GTDB taxonomy): Bacteria > Zixibacteria > MSB-5A5 > JAABVY01 > JAABVY01 > JAABVY01. The sequence goes on along the minus strand of WJIM01000175.1, from coordinate 9,837 downwards.
CTGGGGCGCCTGCACAGCAGTATTGCCCGCACCCAGACGGACATGGAAACGGTCGACCGCGATCTGAACCCATTCCACAGTCCCCGGGTACCCGGCGGAGAAATTAATCGAAAAATCTATATCATTGAAATTCTTGATTCCACGCATCAACGGCAGCTCTTCATAGCGATTGCCCGTATAATCCCGCTTGAACATCTCGTAGAAGGCCGAACCCATTCTCTGTATCACGAACTCGTTTCCGGCCTGATAGCCCAGATTGACATAATGCACGCCGTAGACATAATCGTCTCTATTTATATCCTCTTCCAAAAATGCTCTGTTTAAAGCCATATTGGCCTGAATCGGCCCCTGGGGCCAGAGCCCCATGATTATTATCCTGAGTTTCTTTTTCAGGCAGTATTTCATAATCGCATCCGCCATAGGCTGAAGCTCCGGGGCAGAAGGCGGATCATAATCAAACGACATTAATATCTTGGAATTGGGCTGCAGCTTATCGAGCGCATCATAAAGCCCCTGAACCTCACGCGAAATCGAGAGATCGAAATCGACATTCAGGAACATAGGTACAGCAAGCGCCAGAAATACGAAAAGGAAAATCCAGCGTCTGTCGATTGCCAAAAGCGCTTTCCAGAAATTCATCAATCACTCCCCAGGTATGAACGTTCGATACCCAGAATTATGCGCAGGGAGGTTGAAACTGTTCCCAGCGCGATACCGATCAGAATCGCACGCTGACCGGCGGTATTCAAAACCTGCATTATGAAATCCGAAATTGTCGAAAGTATTTTCCAGTCGGCCGGCAAAAAGCCGAATACTATCTCATCAAAAAGAACCCGTCCCGACAAAACCAGAAAGGCCGCCACTAAAAGCAAGGTGGCCTGGAAATTTCTGGCCCTGAAGGCACGGTACGAGGCCGATGCGACATAGAAGGCCAGCATCGCAAACATAGTCGCCGATAAGGGGGTATATACATTATTATAAAGCCAGTCGAACTTCGTGCCCGGCTCTTGAAATCCCGGTCCCTCGGAAATTCCCACCATCGCCATGGTCAGCCAGGACATTATGATTACCAGCGAGAAGAACCAGTCCTTCTTGCGTTTGGATACATTGATAAACGAGAGCTTGAGAAGATTCAAAGCGCCCAGCCAGATTGCACAGGCCGCAATAATCGAAAGCCAGTCGCTGAAAAGCGCCTCGACCTTGTCAAAGGGCGTATGCGGAATGAAGTACTGGATAATGTAGGCTATGCCTACAGTCGCCGTTATTATTAAAGGAATCTCTCGTCTCATAAAATATTACACCTTGAATAATGACGCAAAATCGAACCATCCGAAAGTCTGTACAACAACCCCCACCGCCAGTGCGATCAAAAGCAGAGCCTTGCCGATATCCTGCCCCTTCAACGAGCCCAAAAGTTTCGGCTCCTTGGAAAGATAAGCCGACGCGGCAAATAGCTCCTCGCCTATTAGCGTGTAGTCGCAGGCGGCTACGAAGAACGGCAACTGGGCCGGCATAGCGGTACCGGCGATCTGAATCGCGCCGATAGAATTACCGGTCTCCGCCAAAATCAGCGATTCGGCGTAAAACGCGCCCATATAGAATATAGTTACAGGCCTCTGACGGACCATCTTGCCGTCAATAGCAGCCGCGTAACCGAACTGATCGTCAGTCAGATAGTGAACCATATCCTCATTGAAGGCTTCCGGACGGCCGGCATTCATATATGCCTCCTGCACGATCTCACGCGCCGTTACCATAACCAGCGAACGTGAAACCGGCACCTCCAGCTTGGTATCCATCTCCGCCGTTAAACGCGCCACTCTTCCCAAAATCGTAACACCGGCAATGGTCTGAATATTCTGCATATCCTGTGTGCCGGGAATAAAGAATATCTGCTTGCCCATCTCGGTCGCACGCCCAACAGCCTCCTCCACAGCATCCAGACCGGCAATCTTCCTTATGAAAAGCTCTTTTCCTATGCGAGCCTGACGTATGAAATGAAGAATGAAGAATGAAAGCACCGCCGCTATAACCAGCACATTTACTCGGCGCATATGCAGCCAGGATTTCCCCGTCTTAATCGGTCCGACCACATCGCTTCTGGCCATCAATCCGTCTCCCAGATACTGTCCGATGGTAAGCAGTTGATATGGATTGGAGGTCAGCGAACTCTGGACAAAGAAACCGAAATACGGTGAGAAAGAAGATACCAGCTGGCTGGCGGCAAACGAAGTCGCGATTGCTTCCGGCCCCTGCATACCATCATCGGCGCTGAAATTCTCCCAGACACTCTTTTGTGCAAGCTCCGACTCGAAACCGTCCAGACTGCCGTAATAGCTGTAATTCTGGCCCAGCATGGAAAGCACCACACCGTGGGGACTCATAGTCGCCCATGGGCTGAGAGCTTTGAAACGTTCCATCTGATTGACTGCCATGAGGCTGTTCCATTGAATCGGCCTGAATATATATTTAAACGGATATGCGGCTATTTGATATTCGTATCGATCTTTGTTGTTTACTGCGTTATCGAATGCCAAACGGCTTTGACTGGTGGCTGTGGCCACGAATTGGAATTCCTCTTCGCCCACAATTCGTCTTCCGATCACATATTTTTCAACCAAACCTCGCTTGCCCCAGAGATTATCGTCGGGCGAAAGACGCCACTGGAGGGTTAATGATCCGCCGTTGTCGTTGGGAGTATCTTTTACTTCGAAATCCGTGGGCGGTTTAAGCTCGAACCTCTCTAAAAATTCGGTATTTATACCGGAGGACTGGCTTACCTGTCCCGAAAGGAAAGCCGGGGTGATAAGTATGCAAAGCAGTATAATGATCGGAAATATTTTTCTCAGCATCACAGTCCTGAGTCTACCAGTTAAAAACATCAGTGGCTGTTCAGAAATCCAAACAGCCATGAAAGTATGTTCAATTTATAATAAGTCAAGCCAAAAAGGCTCAGCCTTCGATTAATTCAACATTGGCTCGCGGGATAACGGCCTTCTCTCCCGGTTCGAACTCGACCTCGAGTACTCGTGCCTTGGATTCGGAATCAAGCTGCTGCAAGGCAGGAGGTAATCCGGAAACTGTGCCGATTTTTCCAAAGTAGGGCTGACGAATTACACGGATCGGTGAGCCGACCTTCAGGCCCTCGGTAAGCTGAACTTCCTCGGTTCCGGTCTCATGCAGTTCACCGCTCAAGGGTATAACCACCTCGGGGCGGATGACTCCGGCCCTGATCTGGGTTGCGCCATTGATGCAGGCCATGATACCCTCTTTTTCATTGAGAAGATCGAAAGTCTTCTGGGCCATAGCGATTTCACCGAAGCCCTCGGTTACGACCAGGGTAACCCCCAGATCCTCGTTTCCGGTAATCGCCACACCGATATCATAGCCCAAAAATTCCCGCAAATCCTTGTCGGAAATTCCTCCGGCAACGATTCCCGCCGCACCGACACTAATAGCCTTATTGATAGAACCCGCGGTTGCCATGGAGCCGCCGACCACCACGCAATCTTTACAGCTATCATCGATATGCTTTTCTTCAAGAACGGTGGTATTATCCGGTACGACGATTTTTACACTACCGTGGGTTTCGCCGCCCACGCCGAAAATACCCTGGACAAACGAACCCTGGGTCGAAATCGCGCAGCCCTCGGTCTCGAAAATCTCAACCACTTCGCCCTGAAGATAGGCCTTGACCTCGACCGGAATAGGCTCGCCTCTCAAAAGCACCTGTCCGGTTACAGAGGAGATACTTTCGATTGAACCGGATATCTTGGACTTGGCCTCGGTTTTGAACAGGCCGAAGAAACTTTTATTCAATGCAATCGTCTCGCCCTTCTCGATCGGATCGCCCTCTTTTTTTACCATGCAATCCTCGACATCCTCGGGCGGCACGCCGAGGATATTGGCCACGTTTAACGGTTCCACTGTGCCGGGAAGATCGGTCCGGGCAACTACGGTGTCCGGTTCAACCTTGTCACCGACCTTCACTACAACATCACCCTTAAGAGGAAGAATACGCTTTTTGGTAATCTTCATCCTCTCGGTGACTTTTAATCCTGGTGTATATGAATGCGCCATATATGACTCCTTTATATCAACCTATCGATAATCCCGGTTAACCCCGCAGGGCATCCTCATTGTAAACATCCAGATCGGTCATCCACTTAATCAGGCTTTCGACCCTGTCCTTATTATTCTCGGGAGGACTGAACGGCCTTCCCCGGCCGTCAATTATAAGCCCGGAAACACCGCCCGAAACGGTTGTTTCTAAATGCGAGCCTTTGCCCGCACCCACATCGAAGCCGCGGTCCGGTTCGAGCACAGCCTTGGCCTTCAGGGGCAGGTCAGTTTCCGAGTCGAAGCCCAAATCTATCTTAAGCATCTCACCGTATTTAAGCTCACCCTGTTCGGTCTTGCCTCCGGGCAGCTCGAATTTGTATTTCATTATCGGCTTGCCCGGCTTGGTATCGCCAACAGGCGCAATACAAGTACCCAGATGAATAAGGCAGTCCTTATCGAAAACCTCCTTGGCGGCCTTGGCATGAACCTGCGAAAGCACACCAAGCTGAGGCATCATAAAGATCGAGTCCACCGCCAGACGGGTGATTCCCTCCGGCTGGAAAGCATCGATAAGCATCAATGCCGCCTGCTGACGGCGCGGGGCGTGAGAAAGAACTCCGCCGGAACCGATCAGCATATTCAGAGTCATCATATTAACCAGCGTCTCGCCTCCCGCTTTCTGATCGAAAGCATCCGCGATCGTACGCTGCTGCTGCACACCCTTCAGAACAGTGGCAAAATTCTTATGCTGGATAAAGGCCAGGCGCAGCGCTTCTTTGGCAATCGCTTGTTCGAAAATCAGCTCCTGCATGCTCTGCGGGATCGTGGTGGGACGGATCATCTTGTTCTTGACCCTGTTTCTCAGATCGCGTTCATCCATATCAAACGGCACCCAGCGCATAACCATCGGAAGTGTCGCCTCGGCAAAAACATTGGAGACCGAATAACTCATACCCAGATTGGCCGAGACAGTACGGTTGAAGACACCCTGGAAAACGCTGAACACGTCGGTGGTGGCTCCGCCGATATCAACCCCCAGCACCTCGATATCCTCAAGGTCGGCAATAGTTTTCATAATCAGGCCGACAGCCCCGGGTGTGGGCATAATGGGAACATCCGTCCATTTCATAAGCTTGCTGTAGCCCGGCGCCTGCGCCATAACATGCTCCATGAAAAGGTCATGGATTTTTTCTCTGGCCGGGAGAAGGTTCTCCCTCTCCAGCACCGGACGGATATTATCAACAATTCCAAGATCAACTTTTTCTTCCAGCGTCTCCTTAATAGTATCACGGGCATCTTTATTGCCTGCATAAATAACCGGCAGATTATAGCCGGATCCCAGACGCGGCCTCGGATCGGCGCCCGAAATCAGCTCTGCGATCTCGACAACATGAGTAATCGTACCGCCGTCAATTCCGCCCGAGAGAAGAATCATATCCGGCCGGAGGTGACGGATTCTTTCGATCTGCTCGTGAGGTAGACGCTTGTCGTTAGAGGCGATAACGTCCATAACAATCGCGCCCGCACCAAGCGCGGCACGCTCGGCCGATTCAGCCGTCATGGAACGCACGACTCCCGCAACCATCATCTGCAGGCCGCCGCCTGCCGATGAGGTGGAAACATATATGTCCGTTCCCTCTTTCTTGTCGCCGTTATCCTTTATGGGTGAGATAATTCGGTGCTCTTTGTCCAGAAGCCTGCGGCCGGACAGCTCTTCAACCTCAGCCACCGCATTGAGAACACCCATAGTCACATCCTCAAAGGGCGCCTCCACAGTAGTCGGAGCCTCGCCGCGGACAATAAGGCGGTAATCATCGCCCACTTTCTCGATCAAAATTGCCTTGGTCGTAGTCGATCCGCAATCCGTGGCCAAAATTACATTAATATCTTCCGGCTTTATCTCTTTCATAAAAATACCTCTAACGCATACATTAAATTATATTGACCGGGCAAACAATGCCTCAAATATAAAACCCTAAAATATAATTTTACGCGATCATTTGTCAAGTAATCCCCATTTATATTTTGATAATAACTTCACAAGATAAATCAGCCCCAGTTTGAAAAGATATTTGACTTTTTGGCTCTGCTTTACATTAATAACGTTTAATGTGAGATATAAAAGCAACAGGAGGATTATATGGCCGAGGAAAGAACCGGCTTAGTCAAAATGATGGGTAAGCCTATGACATTGATGGGATCCGGTCTTAAGGAGGGCGACAACGCTCCCGATTTTCATCTGCTGGATATAAATCTAAAGCCGGTTAAGCTCTCGGATTCAAACGGCCGGGTACGGCTTATATCGGCTGTGCCCTCGCTCGATACCGAGGTCTGTGCTCTGCAAACAGAGAGATTCGATAAGGAAATCAAAAGGGTTGGCAAAGATATCGAGTTTCTAACCATTTCCATGGACCTGCCCTTTGCACAGAAAAGATGGATTAAGGAATGGGAGCTTGAGGATATTATCACTCTTTCTGATTTCAATGATGCCAATTTCGGAACGAATTACGGCTTATTATTGAAGGAGATTCGCCTTCTGGCCCGCGCCGCATTGATCGTAGATAAAGATAATAAAATAACGGATTTCCAGATCGTTCCGGAAATCTCCGACGAGCCGGATTACGCCCGCTCGCTGGAAATCCTTCGTGAACTGACCTGATAATTCAGAAAAGATGTGTTAAAAGACAGGGTGCGGATTGTTTCCGCACCCTGTTTTCGATAAAAATATATTCTTTTATAAACCTTAGAGTCTATCTAAAACCGAAGATGAATAACCAACCCTTTAAAATCGAGCGGTTGACCGGCATGCTTCCTCTTCGGGACCGATTTACTTTATTATATAATTAATACCGTCTTCCGCCGCCTCCCCCTCTTCTGTCGTTTCTCGGACGGGGCGGGCGAGCCTCGTCGATTCTAAGTGTACGGCCCTCGAAATCGGTACCGTTTAATGATTCCATAGCCTTCTCGGCCTCATCGTTGCTTGACATTTCCACAAAGCCAAAACCTTTACCAGAAATGATTCTGACATCGCGGACTTCACCGTAATTCGCAAACAAAGTCTGCAATTGATCGTCAGTAACAGCATAATTAAGGTTACCTACATAAAGCTTGTTACCCTGCATTAGAAAAACTCCTACTTGTGAAAGCTCTTTGTTTATGAATGCCTTTTTGTGAAGGTTGAAGATGCGGAAAGTCGAATCTGATACCTTTTAGAAGAACATTGCCAAACAAAAGAAACTTACAGTTAAAAAATCAACAAATAAGGCAATTCAGTTTAAGTTTGCCTCCTTAAAAACCAATGCCGGTCCAGATGATTTATCGGACGGTCGATCAAAAACTGAATTAAAATTCGGTTGAATTATACCTATAAACTCCGGTTTGTCAAGCCCAAAAGTGTTAAAAATCCGCAATGACAAACGCCTTAAGGCCTTTAAAGCGCCTCTATATTTTTCTTACAAAATCCACTTTTTTGCATATATTGCGCCATAATCCGCCAAAAAATATTGATATTCTTATCTTATATTAACAATTCCCTAAACAACAAATCGTTTAATGTATCGGATGGATAAACGAGAGGACTTTGTTGTATGAAGCGGATCTACCTTTCAATATTCACAAGCAGCCTGGTGGTTTTAGTCATTCTGCTGCTATCCGGCAAATAGAATATTCAGCTTCAAAGCCGCATTTGACGATAAAAAGAATAGAATGGGCATGAAATACTCACGCCCATTCCTCTCACTTTGGCGTCACAAGCATCTATACTTGCAACTTGCCCATAATACGATTCCATTTAAGTCTCTGCTTGCCATTAAGTTTAATCTAAGTGAGATTTATAGATTTTTTAGGGGAGCCGATGCGAATTGAGGTCCAAAAGGAAGGGCGCGGGTTGCTGCCACGCCCTGTCTCTTCACTCTTGGTGTTCAAGTCCGCTGCCTATACAGACCTGATGCGCTTAATATCGCAGGTTTTGTGAAGTTAAAATTCATGAATTATTAAAAAAAGGTTAGTTTCCAGAAGAGTCGGATTTATCATCCTTATCAAAGCCGGTCTTACCGACATTGTCATCCTTGCTCTGGGCGGCCTGCTTCTTTTCTTCTTCGAGTTTCCTGGCGAATTCCCTGACTTCCTCGACCGGGACACGATATCCGATAAAACGCATCTTGAGTTTGTACCAGAATGATTTGCCCTCGAAATGCTTTTTCTTCAAAATCTTATAAGCCTTCTCTAGCTTGACCGCCTTAGCATCATGCTTCTCGATCTTCTGCATTAGAATCTCGACATTCTCGCGGTCCTCTATGACTTCGCGGAACACGGTATAGCTTTTGAAATCGAAAAGGGTCTGTACAATCGGCTCGAAGAAAACCATGACCTGCGAACCGATAAAATTCAACGGTTTTACCGACTCGATAAACATCAAAGCCGGCACAGTCATGCGCTTCTCGACTACCTTGCGCGCAACCTTTTCTAAGACCTCATCCTGCTCCGGGGTGAGCTTACCCTTCTCCGGCTCCCCCTTGGGCGGAAGAGGAAACATCTTCTCGCTCATCTTCTGCTAAACTCGTTTTGCTTTTGACGATTCCCAATATAGTATCGGGATCACCTTCTCCGTATCTCAAAAACAGGCCGCGGAAATTCTCCAGACGGCTGGGACGGGTGAATGTCGAAAGAAATACGCCGTTTCTTTCCGGATAAATCGACCTGTATATATTCCAATTCTTTTTTATTCTCGATATCGTATAGATCACTTCAATATAATCATCATATAATTTATACGTAGTCGGAAAATAAAAAGATCGCATCGAGGCCAGAAGAACCACCGCACCTATTATAGTAAAGAAACGCGATTCAGTCAGCCAGTAAACGATAACCAGAAGCAGAAACAGAAATAACGTAACCAGCGAGGTCACCAGCCGGTTGGCTTTGGCCGGATGAAATACCCACTCGTACAACGGCTTTTGCTCTTGAGCCTGCTCTATTTTCTCTTCTTTTTCCTTCTCAGCCATGATAATTCCAAAACCATGCGAAGGGTCATATTGTAGGTCAAATCCTGAAGGGATTTGACTCTTAGCAGGACCCCTGTGGCCCTGCCTATTCGGGATTGGCAGGTTCAAAGCGAACCTGACCTACATTCAATCCTCGCAAAGATACTCCAATCGATTACAAAGGTCAACCCCGATTATGGCAGGCAAATTCTCCGGGTGGCATGCCCAAACTGGCTTTGGGCATGAAAGAAGGGCTAACAAACAATCTCTGTATCCATAATTACAGCATATTAGTACATTAAAAGAACCAACACTTTTTGAGCATTAACGGCAAAAACCGCAATCATGGGTGCCTCACTGTGTCAGCGGTGGGCTTTTTTGGATACAGAAAGATCCGGGCCAAACACAGTTTGACCCGGCCACCCTGATGTCTTAGAAATGGGTGGCATGCCCAAACTGCTTCTGGGCATGGAAACAGCATTTGTAGGGCAGGACCCCTGTGGTCCTGCCTATTCGGGATTGGCAGGTCAGATATCCGGCTCTTGATGGATTCGCAGGGAGCCTGCCTCACGTCTCCTAATTCGTGCGCGGCCCGTCAATGGCCGGGCAGGCGCATGCCCCCATGCACTGCGAAAACCGCCCGGCTAAACCTCTTCGATAAACCGATACCCCGCGTTTCGCCGGTACTTGCCCTCGTTGCGGTACATCATACGCTCATCCACAAAATCGCGCCGTATCCGGCAATAATCATCATGATACTTCAGGATAATATCATCCACCTCGCTTTCCTCAT
>WJIM01000021.1 GCA_014730285.1 Candidatus Zixiibacteriota bacterium | reverse complement strand
GGCCCACGCAAAAACGGGGGAAGACCTGCGATGTAATCCAGATGCTCGGCGTCTTCAATATCTTTCTGCACATAGAGAGGGCGGACGTCAATCATCTCCATAGTCTGCCAGAGAAGCTCGTCAAGACTTTTGCCGGTTTCCTTTTCGACACGCTTTTTCCAGCTCTCGAAATCACCGGAGGCTTTGTTTTTATCGAAATCTATGGATGTAAAATCCGGTATGCGGCTCATAGTGTCACCCCCAGTTTTGAGGCAATTTCGATGAGTGTTTTGAGTGTGTTTGACTTTAGGTGGATAAAATCGTCAACACCGGCATCTCCATATTTTTTCTTGAGATCGTCATCAGGCGGCATCCCCGCCATAATGACTATCGCATCCGGCTTTTTCTTTTTCACCACAGTTGCAGCGACCGGCGCCATATCGGGGTAGGAATCGTCAAGGCCGCAAATCACCACAACGTTGGCGTCTTCATCAAAAGCGGCATTGGTCGCCTCCTCGGAACTGTCGTATCCCATAGTGCGGATCACCTCGAAGCCTCCGACCTCGAAGAAGGAGGCCGCGAAGTCAAGACGGGGCATATACTTGCGCACCGGCCCCAGGGTCGCCAAAAAGACCTTCATTCCGCCCTTTTCCTCGCGATGCTTTTCGACCGCCAGGCGCAGTCTCTCGTAATCCTGAGATACGCGCAGCGGGAGGATGCGTGTTATTGATGCTGACGGTTCTTTGCCCTGGCGGATTATTTTTAAGATTTCAGAAAGCGGCATATTATTGCTGACAGCATCAATGACAGCTTCCGTAAAAGAACCGTCCTTTATTTTATTGCTGAGAGCTGTTCTATCCTCCTCGTTAACGGCATTGCTCAGCTCTTTTAAATCGTTAATTCGTGTTTTTTTGAATTCGCCGTAATCGAAGGGATGCAAGTCCAGACTCTGCTCTTCGGTGTTAGGATATTTATTGGTGCCAATAATCGAGCTCTTTCTGGAAGCATAGGCTTTGGCGCGCTGTTCGGCTATTTTGGCAACCTCCGACTGAGGGAATCCGTCCAGAAGAGCCTTATACATACCGCCCGTCTTCTCGATTTCGGCAAACTGCTCCCATGTCTTTTCAGCGATATCATCCGTAAGTTTCTCGATATACCACGATCCTCCGGCCGGATCCATGATCTGCGCCAGATGCGATTCCTCTTTAAGGATAAGCTGTACATTCCGGGCAATCCGGCGCGCGAACTCATCGGAGGGACGAATCTGCTCGTCGAATGTTGCGCTGTGTACGCTGTCCGCTCCGCCTGCAATGGCTGAGAATGTTTCGGTTGTGGCACGCAGCATATTGACGAAGGGATCATAGAATGTCTTGGTATAATTCGAGGTGCGGGCATGTATGTGCATTTTGCGCTTTTCCTCGGGCATACCGCAGGCCTCGGTGATTTTGTGCCAAATTAAACGAGCGGCGCGGAGTTTGGCGGTCTCCATGAAAAAGTTCGCGCCCATACCGAAGCTGAACCTGAAATGCGGCACGCTTGTTTCGGGATCGATGCCGCGTTTCTCGAGGGCGCGCATATATTCAACCGCAGTTGCCATGACATAAGCCAGCTCCTGCACAGCGTTAGCGCCGCCGTTGTTATAGGTCTCACCGTGGATGTGGATTGTGCCGATATTGGGAGCATTATCCGAGGCCCATTTTGTAATATCCGCCAATTCATCGTACAAAGACTCGATATCAACAGTAAGCTTGCCGTTGGAAACCAGCAAGCCAAGCGGATCCATCGCGATCGATCCTCTTAATTGATTCGGATTTATTCCGTTTTTCTCTGCCAGTTTGGCATAGAATCCGAGAAATGGCAGTCCGCTGATACCGCAGTCGATAAATAGAGGAAATCTTGACAGATCGACACCGTCAAGTGCAGCCTCGAATTCGCTCAGTGAGAAGACCGAAAGTCCTCCGTCCCCGGCCGGAAGGTTCTGAGTGTTTTCAGAGTCGAGTCCGAATTTGGCTGCTGTATCCAGAGGAATCGTGATTGCTGTCAGGCCGCGTTCGAGATCGTGACGAATGGCGCTGTTGAATGCTGTTAGATCGGGGTAGTTGATCTCCTGCGCAATTTCCCATGCATGCGCGTCTCTATAGATCGCTTGATTACCGCGAAGATACGGCGGGAATCCGCAGGGAGAATGAATATGCCAGAGACCCGAGATATCCTCCTTGCGGTAGATCGGTTTTAGCGTGATCCCCTCGACGGTCTGGGTGAACATTTTCTTTTCAAAGGATATGCCCTTCAGAAGACGTTTTGCCTCGGCCACCCATTCCTCGTAAGAGGGCGGCTCGAATTCTGAAAACATCCTGCCCTTTGCCGGCTCAGGGCCGGTTTTTATATCTTCTTCCGATTTCATAATATACTTACCTCAAAAATCAAGGTTGTCAACAGCACAGAGTCATTCTGAGCGCAGCGAAGAATCTCCGCATATTATTTGAGAATGATAAGTTATGGATATTAGATTTGCAACCATATAAATAGATTAATCTAATTTAAAATAACAGGGGATGTGGGATGGTGTTTCAATTCAGTGATTCTGTCGGCAAGCGTAGGGCATGATCCCTGTGATCATGCCTATCCGAGCTTTGGCAAGTTCGCAGGGAACCTGCACTACCATGTAATTTACAATCCCACTCCTGATGGGACGAAACGGCTGGGTGGCCGGGTCAAACAATGTTTAACCCGGATGAGATCATGCCCAAAGCCAGTTTGGGCATGCCACCCATATCTCACATTAATAATTTGGAATAACGGTAGGTCAAGCCCTGCAGGAATTGACCTACTTGTTGCTCAAGTGCAATTTGCAATGATCACAGATTTTAGATTACGGGAGGATTTGTTGTTTCTCGACTAATTCGCGGTAGAGCTCGCAGCTTCGCATGATCTCCTTGCTGGTGCCCTGATCGATG
>WJIM01000174.1 GCA_014730285.1 Candidatus Zixiibacteriota bacterium | reverse complement strand
TCTCGATAAGGAAGGCGTTCTGGGCGCCAAAATGACGGGCGGCGGCGGCGGCGGCGCTGTGGTTGCGCTGGTCAAACCGGATACGCAGTATTACCTGGCACAGGAATTGGCAGAATATTTCCCTATGGTGATACCGTTTGAATTGGGAGCGGCAACATGATGCGTCGGGTAATCACCCGTGCATTCGCAAATATCGCCCTCTGCAAATACTGGGGCAAAAAATCCGATAAGGACAACCTTCCGGCCACACCCTCAATCTCAATGGCATTAGAGGAGCTTCGCACCGAGACGGAAGTGGTGCGTCTGAACAAGCCTCCTCATCGAATCAAGGTCAACAGCAAAAGGACTGATCCTGTATCCGAAGCGAGAGTTTTCGAGTATTTGGAATACTGGAAAAATGAGAAATTAATTTCCGGATTTTACTCGATCGATACGAAAAATCATTTTCCCACAAAGGCAGGCCTGGCGTCATCCTCCTCCGGATTTGCAGCATTAGCGCAGGCTTTATCAGCTTTTTCGAAGCACAAGATCAGCAAAGCCGAGCTCTCTCGGCTGGCGCGTATCGGAAGCGGCTCTGCCGCACGTTCCGTTACAGGGGGATTATCGGGCCTCCCTGTGGGTAGAAATCCGGCGGCAAAGCTAATCATGAAACCGGAGGACATACCGTGGGGCATGGTAATCTGCACTGTCGATGCGAAAGCCAAAAAAGTACCCTCCCGGCAGGGTATGCAGTTGTCCAGGGATAAATCGCCCTATTTCAATGCATGGGTGATCCGTGCTCGAAAAGACTATAAATTAATGCTGGATGCCATAACGCGTTTGGATTTTTCGTCTATTGGCAGGATATGCGAGGAAAATGCCCTGGCTATGCATGCCTGCATGATCGCCACTCGTCCCTCTTTGATCTACTGGAATGATGTTACTGTTAGGCTTGTAAATGCCGTTCGGAGATGGCGTGAGGAGGGGCTTGAGAATTATTGTACTATAGATGCCGGCCCGCATGTGGTCATACTGGCCAAGATTCCCGAGCTAAAGAAAATCGCCGCGAGGGCGAGAAGGATAAAAGGGGTAATTGCGGCAAAAAAATCGTTAACTTCCGGGGGTGCGTCAATAGTGGAGTGCGTATGACAGAATTGAAGATACCGGGCAAAGTTATGCTTTCGGGCGAGTATGCTGTTCTCCATGGTGGGACTGCGGTAATGGCTCCGGTTCCGTGTTACCTGCTGCTGAAAGAGTCGGATAGCAGGGATAGTTCGGAGTATCCGCGTGTGGTAAAGCATGCGCTTGAATTGCATATAGATGAGATTGGTGGCTTCGAGAACAAAAACGGGCTGCCGGGAATAGAATTGGATAACAGCCAGTTCTTTTCTGTTGATTCGGAAGGTAACAAGCTGAAACTGGGTTTGGGATTATCTGCTGCAGAGGCCGTGGGAACGATAGCGCTAAGATTTGAACGCGCCGGTCTGCCCTGGGAGCACAATCGGGAGAAAATAATCAAATACGCATTCAAGGCGCACAATCATGCTCAGAGCGGGCTTGGAAGCGGTGCGGATATAGCAGTTTGCGCCTTTGCACATCCTATAAAATTCAGGAAAACCGATGAGCAATTGCATATCGAGCCAATCGAGTGCGACCTTATGGAATACAAGCTCCCTCTGAAGCTGGCCTGGACTGGTATGCCCTCGGATACCCGCAATATGGTGGCGGCATTCGAAAAATGGGCCAAAAGCGGGGACAGGGATCTGCTCAAGCAGTTAATTGCATCCGCCGATGATCTTGCCGATGCCTGGTTTCGTCAGCCTCTGGAAGAGCTTTACGAAAAAATCGACAATTTTTCATCGCATCTGCGTCAAATCTCCAAATCTGCCGATCTTCCGCTCTATCTTCCCATACATGACGAACTTGAAGAATGGGCGCGCAACAATGGCGGACGCGCCAAGCCCACAGGCGCCGGGGGAGGGGATATGATCCTGATTATTGGCGATCTGCCGGTCAGACATCCCGAGGATACCCTTATTCCTCTCATGCTTTAACTATATGGGCTTCATCAGAAACATTTAACACCTGCGTATTTTCCGTAATATTACGCCCTATTTTTTGTAATTCCTTGCTGTGCAATCTTTTTTATCTTTTTAAGTTTTTTCGAATACTGCCGAAATAAACAAATGAGAACTCGAAAGAGGGGTATAAATTGGTATCTGTTTTCGGATTAGTAATTGTCATTGTTGCTGTCATTGGTGGATTCATGATGGAGGGCGGTAAGATTCTGGTATTGAATCAGCCCGCCGAATTCGTAATTATTGGCGGCGCGATGATTGGTTCATTGCTGGCCGCGACCTCATTATCAAACCTCAAACGCATGATTGGGCAGCTTAAGGATGTTATCAGCCCGAGTATGTCCAAAAAGCAGTATCTCGATATTATGGTAATGCTTTTTGAGCTGTTCAACGTAGCTCGAAAAGACGGATTGATTGCTCTCGAGAAGCATGTGGAAACGCCCAATGAATCAAGTGTATTTTCCAAATATAAGGGATTCATGAATGATCATCACGCAGTTCATTTTCTCTGCGATACCCTCAGAATGGTCATTACAGGAACTGCCCAAACACATGAGCTGGAAGACCTGATGGAAGTTGACATGGAAGCTCATCACGAAGAAATAAACGCGGCGCCCACGATTATTCAGAAGGTCGGCGATTCGCTTCCCGGCTTCGGAATCGTGGCGGCAGTGCTCGGAGTTGTACTTACCATGGGCTCAATCGATAAGCCGCCCGAGGTCATCGGCCATAAGGTGGGTGCGGCGCTGGTCGGAACCTTTCTTGGAATCTTGCTGGCATACGGTTTCGTACTGCCGATATCCACAAATATGGAATTCGCAAATAAGAATAAGACCAAGTTATATGAATGCATGAAGCAGGCAATCCTGGCGTTCCAAAAGGGAATTGCCGGTGTGATGGCGGTGGAGTTCGCCAGGCGTACGCTTCCCAACGAGGTACGTCCCTCGTTCCAGGAGCTGGAAGAGGCCTGCAACAAGACTCGTGCGGGATAAGATATGGAAGATGAAGAAAAACAAGCTCAACCAATAATAGTAGTCAAAAAGAAGGGCGGGCACGGCGGTCATCATGGCGGAGCATGGAAAGTTGCTTATGCCGATTTTGTAACCGCGATGATGGCCTTTTTTCTTGTGATGTGGCTGGTGTCGCAGTCGGATCAAATCAAGGAAGCCGTGGCAGGATATTTCAATGATCCCGCAAACTACGGTCAGATGAAGGGGCAGGGTGTACTTCAGGGTTCAAGCAAACCCAAAATACCGGATATCAAGTCCGAGAAGCAAAAAGAGCTGAATATGTTGCGGGCAGCCGCTCAGAATATTAAGCAGATTATGGAGAAGAATCCGGATCTGGTTAATCTGCGCAATCAGGTTGAGATGACAATAACTTCGCGGGGACTGAAGATACAGCTTATTGATAAGGATGAGGAACAGGCGTTTTTCGAGCTGGGTTCGGCCAAGCTGAATCCGGAGGCAAAAAAAATCATTTCAATCATAGGCCAGGAATTGGCAAAATTGGATAATAATATCGTTATCGAGGGTCATACCGACAGCCGGCAGTACACTACCCGGAAATATACCAACTGGGAGCTTTCCACCGATCGCGCCAATGCCGCGCGCTACCTGCTGATGAAAAACGGCATTACAAAGAATCAAATTTTCGGTATTGAGGGTTACGGCGATCGCTTTCCGAAGATATACGAGGATCCGATGGATGAGAGAAATCGTCGTGTAGCTATATTGGTCCTGATAAAATCGGCCTCTAACAGCACCGCTATGTATGAAATCGGCAGCCCCATTTATTAATGAAGCTGCCGTTAAATCGAACTAATCTTACTATTTAATCCAGCAGCTTTTTCATAGTAAGCGCAATATTCTCAGGCGTGAACCCGAATCTTTCGAATAAAACCGGGGACGGCGCCGAGGCGCCGAAGCGGTCTATTCCCAGGATAGCGCCCTCGAGGCTGACGTATTTCCACCAGCCATGTGATGCGCCAGCCTCCACGGCCAGGCGTTTTCTCATATCCGGCGGCAGCACCAGATCCTGATAATCGCGGGGCTGGGAGTCGAATATATCGCATGAGGGCATGGAAACCACGCGCACATCAATTCCCTCGGATTTGAGTTTCTCGGCAGCTTTGATGCTGACATGAACCTCTGAGCCGGTAGCTATGATTACTCCCTGTGGCTGAGCGCTGTTTTGCCAGACAACATATCCGCCCCGGGCGGCCTCAGGATTGTCGCGTAATGTCGGCACCTTTTGGCGGGTCGTTATAATCGCCGTCGGCCCCGTAAGATTCGTAATGGCCGCTTTCCAGGCATAGACGGTCTCATAAGGATCGGCCGGTCTGATTAACTTCAGATTGGGTATCGCTCTCAAGCTTGTCAATTGCTCGATAGGCTGATGAGTGGGGCCGTCCTCGCCAAGGCCGATTGAATCGTGCGAAAATATGAATATAACCTGAAGACCCATCATAGCCGCAAGGCGAATGGAGGGACGCATGTAATCGGAGAAAATCAGAAATGTGCCGGTGTAGGGAATCATGCCCCCGTGTAGAGCCATGCCATTGGAGATCGCTGTCATGGCATGTTCTCGTACACCGTAACGGAGATTCCGGGCGGAATAATTGTCACGGCTGAAATCCTTCTCGCCGTTAATGAAAGTTTTGTTCGATGGACCGAGATCGGCCGAACCTCCCATTAGATTCTCCACCTTTCCGGCAATTGAGTTCAGGATTTTACCCGAGGCGCCTCGTGTAGGAATATCGGTCTCGAGATAATCGAATAACTCATTTAGGTCAGCATCCCAGCCGTCCGCAATTCGGCATTCGATGAACTCCATAAGTCTGGAATATTCTTCGGGATATTTTTGGCTGTAGTTCCGGAACATCTCATTCCATTCGCTTTCGAATTTCTCCCCGCGTTCAACCGCCTCGAGAGTATGCTTGCGAGCCTCTTCCGGTACATGGAAATCTGGCTCCAGCGGCCATCCCAGTTTCTTTTTGGTGGCCTTTACCTCGTCCACACCCAGCGGTTCGCCGTGAGCGGAGGCCTTATCCTGTTTGCCGGGGGAGCCGTAGGCGATATTGGTTTTGCAGATAATCAGGGTCGGCTTGTTTTTGATCTCTCTTCCTTCCCGGATAGCATGTTCAAC
>WJIM01000173.1 GCA_014730285.1 Candidatus Zixiibacteriota bacterium | reverse complement strand
TGTTTTTTATTTAGAACATCAGTGACTATGCCGTATGTTATTTATCAGGAACACCTATTCTTCAGTTTCTTTAAACTGCGTAAGTCTATGGTTGTCGGAACCGTCCGGGCGAATAGCCCAGAGAGATCCATCATCATATTCTATATGTGTATAGATAATCCATTCACCATCAGGAGAATAGGCAGGAAAGTCCGATCCCACATTAATCAGCTTTCTTAAATCCGATCCATCGGGATTCACTATCCAAAGCATCTCAAGCTCATTCCCGTAATCCTGGGAAAAGCATATTTGTCCCGTATTCATATCGATGTCAATATGATACTTGTAAGTTGGCGTATCAGTGAGTTTTGCAATCTCTTTTCCAAGCGTATCCACACGCAGGATTTGCGGCTCTCCTTCATATTTATATGAAACTACTGCCAGTGAATTCCCATCCGGAAACCAGACAGGGCGTTGGGCGTAATCGGGGAAATGATGCGTTTTTCCAGACTCGAGATCCATTACATAAACGCCTCTTTCATCTCCGTGAAAATCGATATAGGCGATTCTGCGGCCGTCCGGACACCAATCCGGGTAATATATGTCACCCTTGAATGTGATCTGGCTGATACTGTCATTCGCAAGATCGATTAGAAAGAGATCGCCGAATTGAGAAAAAATGATCTTTGATCCATCCGGGGAGTATCGCGGACATCCCAGGTCAAAAGTTGAGGTATATAAATATGCGCTAAGCGTACTGTCTGGCACATTATATTTGAACAATCCGCCCTTCTGCCCTTCCAGTGGATTGCCCAGCCTCACAAATATAATAGATTTTCCATCCGGGGACCAGTCAGCATCTGAATCATAGGATACTGCAATCTTGGGCCTATAGATATCCTCCGAATCGCCACAACCAGAATTGGCAATAAACAAGATAAACAAAAGAAAAGAAAGTATTGATTTCATGCAATGCGTCCGGTTGAATGATTGTCTATTATAGCCATTATATCTTTTATGGATTGCAATGTCAAATTATTTTTTACTTCTTTCAAAATAGATCTGCAATTTAAATTCCGCAGGGTTTTTGTTCTAACCTTACACATCCGGCGTCAGCGAATAATCGGTCAGCTCCAATGTCTCGATCATATCCATTGTGCCGATGCCGTTAGGATGGCTATATGATACAACTTGAATATTTCTTATATTAACCACACGCTTCACAAGTCCCGCCGCTGAGATGTAATCCAGTACCTGTAGGTCCTCATCATAATTATCGTTGAAGTCCTTGTCATACAGCCACTCGACAACATAGCATTCGAAGCTGCCCGCAGGAACATCCACAGTCTCCCAGCCGATTACCTTTTTCTCGATATGAAAGATATCCTGCGGTTTGTCACGGTAAGGCCAATGACTTCCAAGATTCAGAGGATAAAGCAGAACCGTTAACGGCTCTTCATAATAATCGGCCGACTTTGCCAGGCAACCTATTGCGCCCTGATTAAATTCCCGCAAAAGCTCATTGGCCGAACCGTGCTCCTTACCATTAAATCTTAACCGAATCGGGTTTCGAATCGGAGCGGGAGTATCGCCAACTCCGGCGCCGGGATTGTCAGTGCCATAGTACATCAAACCAAACGAGGAATTGGCATAGACCGAATTCTGCTCAAAGACTTCCATACCCTGTTCCACTTTTTGATGAAATTGGTAGCGACTATCACCCTCAGCCTCGATAACATCGTTAATCTCAACCGTGGAGTAAGCATCAAATACATCCGGTACCTGCGGTTCGATCTCGGGGGGATCAAAGTTTGTAAAAGTCTGAGTGTGCTGGTATTCCCATCTATAGCCAACCGCCATTGGATACATGAACTCTCTGGCATTTACGGTCGTGAATGACCAGATCGGTGAAACAGTCCTGTTGCCCTTGTCATCCGAGGCCGCAATCCACCAGTAATACACCGATTCGCCCTCCACAAGCTGCGGATAGTAGATTGTCTGAGTATATCCGCTTTCAACCAAGGGCGGATTGACCTCGGCGCCGAAATAGACCTCATAGCTCAACGGATCATCGTCCGGATCGGAGCATTGCCATTGCAGTGCAAAACCGGTTAATGATATACCATCAGCAAGATTTGCGGGCTGTGGATTATACGGTTTCTCGGGCGGAAGATTCGCCGGACCTTCAGGATCGTCATCACAGCTTAAAAGCAGAAAAGCCACAATAAGCAAGAGGGCATAAATTAAAAATCTCATCCCTTTCATCACAATTTCTCCTTCGAAATATATATTTTGCGATCATGTGGGGCAATGTCTATCGCTGCTGTTTCAATTAAATAACGCCCTGAAAGCCTGTTTTGTCAAAAAGAAATTTAAGAAAATGATATCGGTTTGCCGGTCAATAACTCGCAGAGCCTTGGTCTGCTAATCCCAGCTTCCCTTTGTGATAAGTTCGATCAAATTCTGACCGGGATCATGGAAGTAGAGCGAGACGCCGCCCCCGAATGAGGCTTCCTTCAAAATCTCCACATCATGCTTTTTAAGATGTTCACGCCAGGCGTCGGTATCCTCCGGGTCGATTTCGATTGCGATGTGCCCTATACCACGCGCGCCGTGAGGCGGAAGGTAATGCTCTTCCATGGTGGCATCGGGATTGAAGATTATGAGTATCGTATTGCCGATTTTATAAAACAGGTGTCTTTCCAGCTTCTCAATAAACGGCTCCAACCCCAAAACATCTTTGTAGAAATCTTTAGCCGCCTTGAGGTCCTTTATATAAATTCCGGTTTCAATCACATGTGATAGTTTTGGTGCGTCCGACATATATCTTCCCTCTTTTTGTTTCCGTTTTTATTTGTATAACATGAGTATTTTGGAAGTGTTCATTATTCGGGACTTCACCTTTAGAGAAGCAGGCGATTAAGAAAACTGTCATTGTTTATATGGAAACACTCCATTGGGGTGATCCAATCTTCAGGGGGTGTTGATAAACCCTGAAGCTTGGGGCACCCCGGGAAAGGAGGTCTTATCCGGCGGTGTGGATTTGCTTCTGCTTGTCTATCTCGATTCCACCGGAGATTCCTATCGTATGAACTTCGACCGGAATATCGGCATCAATCTGGTCGCGCGCCATCACCGCCGCCTGCGCGATACCGTTACAACAGGGTACCTCCATCTTGAGAATCGTGATCCTGCGCGGTTTGGCGGTTCTAAAGATATCCTTGAGCTTATCGAAGTAGTGCTGAAGGTCGTCCAGCTTGGGACAGCCGACCAGGACCGCATGGTCCTTCAAATAGCGATTATGAAAGTCGGGTACCGCAAAGGGCACGCAGTCGGCACATATAAGAAGATCGGAATTCTTGAGATAGGGCGCCATTGGCGGTACCAGCATTAACTGCACTGGCCATTGCCCGAGCTGAGACTTTGCGGCAATGCCATGCCCGTTCCCGCTTTCGTCGGCGGGCGCAAAACTGCGCATAGCAGAGCCGGGACATCCCTGATGAATCGGCTGTGGAGCTTCGGTCTTATGCTGTTTCTTTTTCTCCAGATGATCCTCCACAGCCGCCTGGCTGTATTCCTCTGCTTCCCTTTTTTCTATAGTCAATGCATCCTGTGGGCATGATCCCAGGCAGTCGCCGAAACCATCACAAAGAATCTCCCCCACAAGTTCGGCCTTACCGTCGATTATCTCAATCGCGCCCTCATGGCAGGCATCAACACATTTAGCGCAGCCGTCACATTTATCTCTGTCGATCTGAACTATATTTCTCAAAGGCATGATATTCTCCTTTCAAAACCAAATCGTTCTGCGGAAAATATCGGAATTCGGAGAGAATATATCTTTGATCTAAATCAAGAATTTAGATTTTTTCACCTTCGGCAATATCTATCAGGCG
>WJIM01000172.1 GCA_014730285.1 Candidatus Zixiibacteriota bacterium | reverse complement strand
GAGTACATCAGATACGAATCAAGGTCGAGGCCTGCGGTATCTGCCACAGCGATGTCTTCGTGAAAGAAGGGCTGTTTCCGGGAATAGAATATCCCCGAATTCCGGGACATGAGGTTATCGGCGTGGTCGATAAGCTGGGCGATGCTGTTTCGAACTTCAAGGAAGGGCAGCGTGTGGGAGTTGGATGGCACGGCGGTCATTGCTTTGTATGCGAGCCCTGCCGAAGAGGCGATTTCGTGAACTGCCAGAATGCCGGTATCACCGGTATCACTCATGACGGCGGTTATGCCGAGTATATGGTTACTCCGATGGAGGCCGCTGCGCTCGTGCCCGAATCCCTCGATTCCTACGAAGCCGCGCCCCTTCTCTGTGCGGGAATTACCACATTCAATGCCCTGCGCAATTCCGGCGCAATTGCCGGCGATACTGTAGCGGTTGTGGGAGTCGGCGGTCTGGGGCATCTGGGAGTGCAGTATGCCGATAAAATGGGCTTTAAGACAGTCGCGATTTCACGAGGTAAAGACAAAGAGGAACTGGCCAAAAAGCTGGGCGCGGATATCTATATCGATTCCGCCACTGACGATCCGGCTGAGAAATTGGCCGCCATGGGTGGAGCGAAGACTATTCTGGCGACCGCGCCCAACAAAGAGGCGATTGAATCGGTTATAGGCGGCCTGGGTTTGCACGGCAACCTGGTTATTGTGGGAGTACCGGAAAATTCGATTGAGGTAAGCGCGATGCAAATTATTCCGGGACGTAAGTCGGTTACCGGATGGCCGAGTGGAAGCTCCATCGACTGGGAAGATACGATGAATTTCAGCGATCTAACCGGCGTGACGACAATGATCGAGACCTTTCCGCTCGAGAAAGCCAATGAGGCCTACCAGCACATGATGGAGAACAAAGCGCGTTTCCGGACGGTGTTGAAGATGGCATAAATCTTAAGATCGGGTTCCCTAACCCGACGGTGAGATTGCCGTCAGGAAAGGATTCCTGACGGCACAGGGTTGGATTTAGTTCGCGGTGTACATCCCCGTGCGCCGCGTTCGGCCGGAGGCACCGGGAGATACGCCCGGCAGAAACTGAAAAATCTTCACAGGCAGAATCACTTTGCTCCATTTCATTCCGCTTTGGATTCTGCCCTGCCCAAAAAGCTTTATTGTTAATTATGAAAAGTAGGGAATTACCTTTAGCGATTTGCCTAATTTGATTTTAGGTAGTAGGTCAAAAGTCTTTGACTTTTGACACTGTCAAATCTCCAGGAGATTTGACCTGCGACACTGTTCAACTTCTGATCCCTATATCGAATAAGTCAAAAATACGCACTTTTTAGGTATTATTAAATATTGCCAGATTAAGTTTTCAGGCGTATAATGTCCGATTAATTAAATAGAAAGTGAGAGGTAGATTTTTTGATTGAGGTAGAAATTCCCGGTTACGGACATCTTGAGCTCGAACATCTGATCTGCGATTTTTCAGGCACCATATCTGTCGACGGCAAACTTATCCCCGGCTTGAAGGAGCGCTTCAGGGAGCTCGCAAAGCATCTGCATATCCATGTGATCACCTCCGATACCCACGGCGGCGCCGAAGCTTCGCTTGTGAATGTGGATTGCGATCTGGTGATTTTGCAAGAGAACGATCATGATGTGCAGAAGGAGAGCTATCTTCGCAATCTCAACGGCACTCAGGTCGTTGCAATCGGTAACGGCAACAACGACGCCCGTCTGCTGAAGTCCGCACGTCTGGGGATTTGTGTCTGCCTCGAGGAGGGTTGTTCTGTGGCCGCTATGAAAGCGGCTGATATTCTCGCGCGTTCCGCCGAGGAAGCCCTTGATCTCCTGCTTAATCCGAATCGTCTTAAGGCCACGCTCAGATATTAAAAAAAGCCCGGGTTTTTACTCCCGGACTTTTATTATCCATGCACAACTTCTTCCGCCAGGCGGTAACGACGGTACATTTTGGAGTACTGCCCGCCGTTCTCGATCAGTTCGGCATGTCTGCCGGTTTCGACTATCCTGCCGTCCTCCAGAACATAGATCATATCAGCCCGTTCCAGAGTGTCCGGCCTGTGAGTGATCAGAATAGTCGTCATATCCGGCATGACCTCGTGCAGCCTTGCCCACAGCTCACTCTCGGTGCTGGAATCAAGGGCCGAGGTGCAGTCGTCGAGAATCAGAATCTTCGGCTTTCCGGCCAGAGCACGTGCCAGCGCCAGGCGCTGTTTCTGTCCTCCGGATATCGAAACGCCGCGTGTGCCGATATATGTGTTGATACCATCCGGGAACGATTCGATCTCCGACTTCAACTGCGAGACCTCGATCGCCCAGTTCATTACATCCTCGGAGATGCTATCTCTTCCAAAGAGAATGTTGTTTTTGACCGTATCCGAAAACAGCACCGGTTCCTGAGGCACATACCCGATTTGTCTTCGAAGCTGGTTCAGCTTGTACTCATCCAGCCGTCGACCATCGATTTTGATCACGCCCTCAGTCGGATCGACCAGGCGTGGAATCATATTAACCAGCCAGCTTTTACCGGAGCCGACTTTTCCGACTACGGCCGCTGTTTCACCGGGGCTGATCTTCATCGAAATATCATCGATTATATTGCCCGGCGTTTCCGGGAAGCTGAAGGATACGTGTTTGTATTCAATCGCGCCCTTAAAATCGCCGTCAGCTCCTACCGAACCGTTTTCGCTGACCATAACCGGAGTCGATTCCAGTTCCCGCAGACGGTTGATCGAAACCGCCGACTGCCGTGATTTTACCAGAAACTGCCCGATGTCGAACATGGGGAAGATCAGGTAAACGACATAGTACACGAATGCAACCAGCTCGCCGATCGAGAGATTGGCCCTGATGACCATATATCCTCCGGCCAGAAGTACTATCACCACGCCGAACTGCCAGATGTACATATAGAGCGAGTCGACAATTGTCGTAGCCTTGATAGCCGATATCTCGGCTGTACGACGGTCGACCGCGGCATCATGAAACTTCTTCTTCTGTACCTTCTCCTTGACATAGGCCTTGACCACCCTGATCCCAGAGAAACAGGCTTCCATGATATCGTTGAAGCCGGAAATATTTCTCTGCAGGTTATCGTATCGCCGATCAAGAATAGTCGCACTCTTGAAGAAGATCAGAATCAGGATCGGCAGAGGCCCGGCCGACAATAGAGTTAGCATCGGATCGATCGTAATCATCATCGCCAGCGTGAATATCACGAATATCACCGCTTCGTAGAACCTGAATATTCCCGAGCAGGCGAACCATGCCAGCTTCTGCTCGATATCATCCGACAGACGGGTTACCAGGTCACCGGTCCGGAATCTATTGAAAAAGTCCGGACCCTTAGTTGTGATCGAATTGAATGAATTCTGCCGGAAAGCCCACTCCAGCCTGTGATTCATCCAGGCCCTGTGCGACTGGACGAATGCGTATATCGCAGTGGCCATGATTCCGAGCGCAATCAATGTCAGCGCATAAGTGGCCGCTACGGACAAGCCCAGATCTGCACCAATGCTCGTGAGCCAGGTTTGAATTGATCCCTCGACTTTCCCGGTCTTGACGAAATCAACCGTAAATTCCACCATCTTGGGAATAGCTACCTGAAACGCCGCCTGAATCGGCGTCAAAAGCAGCAGCACTGCCAGGACGTAGGGATAGCGCTTATAATATTTCCAGAGCCATTTTATTTTATCCCGCATCTTTCAATACTCCGTTTTTATTCTTGAACTGCAAATGGAACAGCTTGGAATAGTAGCCGTTCTGCAGAATCAAGTCTGTATGGGTCCCGCGTTCGATAATCTCGCCGCGGCGTATAACCAGAATCTCATCGACATCCAGGATAGTCGAGAGACGGTGCGCAATAATCAGCGAGGTTCGGCCTTTCATCAGCTTCTTCAGAGATTCTTGAATCGCCCGCTCCGTCTCCGGATCGACCGAACTGGTGGCCTCATCCAGAAGCAGGATGTCCGGGTTTGTTACCAGCGCCCGTGCAAAAGAGAGGAGCTGGCGTTCCCCTCGGCTGAAATTGGCGCCCTTCTCGGATACCTCGGTATCGTAACCGTCGGGAAGCCTGCGGATGAAATGATCCGCCTCGACCACCTTCGCCGCCTCGATCACTTTCTCAATGGTAACGTCCGGCTCCTCCAGCGCGATATTGGCTTTGACCGTATCCGGGAAGAGCAGTATATCCTGCAGTACCAGCGCGAATTTCCTGCGCAGGATATCGCGCGGGATATCGCGGACATCGACGCCGTCAAGAGTGATCCGTCCCTTCTGCGGATCATAATACCGCAGCAGAAGGGAGATGATTGTGGTTTTGCCGCCGCCGGTCACGCCCGCCAGGGCGATACGTTTACCGGTTTTGATCTCGAAACTAACGTCTTTTAAGACCCAGTTATCATCGCCGGTATATGAAAACCATACATTTTCGAATTTTATAGATTCCTTCAAGCCGTTCCACGCGGCCGGCTTTTCCGGATCTGTCATATAATCATCCTGCGAAAGGAGCGCAAAAATACGCTTCGCCCCCGCAATCGCCTTCTGAATGTTTGCAAGCTGCTCGGAGGTCCTGTAAATCGGCTCGAACGAACGCCAGATCAGGATTATGAACATACTTATCATTCCGACTGTGACATGCCCGGCCTCGATCCAGAGCACACCAAGATACAGCACCATCGCGATCATAATATACTCGAAGCAGAAGACCGTGTTGAAATACAGCACCACGGCGATGTTCACATACCGGTCCTCGGTGAACTTCAGCCGATTGGCAACATCGATCTTCCTGCGGGCATAATCGCCGCGATGAAAGATCTGGATGATCGACATACCGTGCAGAAACTCCGTGATCTTCGCCGTAACCTCGGCCATCTTCTTGCGCACCTCCAGAAAATGCGGAGTTGTCTTGCGCTCGAAGAAGTAGGTCAGCGTGATGAAGATCGGCACGATACAGAACAGCACCAGCGCCAGCCGCCAGCTATAATAGAACATCACGGCATAAATACCAGTCACCAGCAGAATATCACCCACCACCAGCACAACCGTGTTAGTGAAGAGCATTCGCAATGCCTCGGTATCGTTTTCAACCCGCGCCATCAGACGGCCGACCGGATTTTTATCGAAATAGGATATATTCAGCTTCAGGATATGATCGAATATCCGTTTCTTCAGCTTCAGCATAACATCCTGACCGATTATTTCCAGCTTAATCCTCTGGATAAACTGAAAGACAATAGTCAGGCATTGCAGAGCCGCAATTATCAAAACCGTAGTCATTAGGCCGTCGAAATCGCCGTTGGTGATATCGACATCAATAGCGCGTTTCATCAAAATCGGCCAGTATAATGACAGAGCGGTTGCACCTGCCAGCAGAAACAAACACAAAACCAGTCCGCCGATATGATCTTTCAGAAGCGGCATCAGCTTCCCGAAGGCTTTTCGAGAGGGTATCTCCTTCTCCTCGGGAGTAAATGTCTCGTCATCGTATAATTCGGTATTCATTTTCAAATCTCGGTTAAGGTTTATAACAGCCAAACTCGTTTGCGGGCACAAAAAAACCCGCCGGAAAATTTGCATCGGCGGGCAGAACAGACATTATGTGAAATAATTCACATTTACATGTCGCCCCCGCCCGATGATGTTACATTGCTAATAAGCATGATCTTTTTGTAAAACTGGTTAAGCATTAATTTTCCGCTCCTTTCTGACCGTATAATCAGAAATTTACGCATTATTCTTTCATAGGTTTCGAATAAATACTATTTTTTTTGCTTGTCAATAATTTTTATTGCCGGATACATTAAAATTTTGTGAGCAAAATATCCGAATTCCCGGTAAAAATAGCATGATTACTGTATTTTAGCCGCAAATATTGCATGACAGATTTCCGATCTAATATTATAATTAATGTTCTTTGCGGTGATTATATGAATGATATGACCGGGAAGTGAATTGAAACGGAAGTGATATGCTTCAGACTATTGACAGACCAATAAAGGTTTTGCTGGCTGACGGCCAGCGTCTTTTCAGGGAGGGGCTTAAGGCTCTTTTCGATGCTCATGGTCAGTTCGAGGTTGTGGGCGGGGCCGAAAACGGCAGGGATGCTATTGATTCCGCGATCGAGAACAAGCCCGATGTTGTTATCATCGACAATCTCCTTCCCGGTATGGGGGGCGCGGCGGTTACACGTCGTATACGCTCGTTGTCGCAGCGTACAGAAACTCTGTTTCTGACAGCGATTCATACCGAGGAGGCGGTGCAGGAGGCATTTGAATCCGGGGGACGCGGTTTTCTTTTGAAGGACTGCGATTTCGAGGAATTGACCTATGCGACCAAGAAGGCGGCGCACGGCGATTATTATATTGCCGGAGCGATTGGCCCTGATTTAGTTGATACATACGTCAAGGCGCATCTGAAATCACAGCGTCCGGGCGGCCTGATGACGCTTCGTGAGCAGGAACTGGCGCGTCTTTTGGCCGACGGCTACTCCACCAAGGAATGCGCCGATATCATGAACATCAGCCCCAAGACCGCCGAGACCCACCGTGCTTCTATAATGAAAAAGCTCAAGGCCCGCAATGTCACCGACATCGTCAAATACTGTATCCGCAATAATATGATTGAGTTGT
>WJIM01000171.1 GCA_014730285.1 Candidatus Zixiibacteriota bacterium | reverse complement strand
GATCCGGAAGTTGATAACCTCCTGTAAATCAATGGCAGAAAATAAACCAGGCCGAATGTCGCGGCAAAGGAAAGCTGAAAACCGACATCCCATAGCATCAGCGGCTCGAAGATCAGGATCAAAATCGCCGCCATTGATAATATATTGATATAATTGACCTTGCGATACGCAAGACGTCCCAAAAGGTATAGCGAAATCATAACCGAAGCCCTCACCACCGAGGGCTGATTATAAGACAGATAGCTGAAAAGGATAATCACAAAGAGCGCTATTATATGCCTTTGCCTTGAGGGCACCCATGCCAGAAGCAGAATAAGCTCGACCGTACCGATTACAAGCGCGACATTGGAGCCGGAGACTGCCAATAAATGCAGCGTTCCGGTGTCGCGGAAATTCTGATGCACCCCAGGCGGTATAAAGCGCACCTCGCCGATCAGGAATCCGGCAATCAAAGACCGTTGAGGTGAATCGATATGTCTCTCGAAAATGCTGAGTATATACTTCCTTAACGGGATAACTATTTTCGTCAGAAAGGGATTGCCGCTGTGCCTCTCCAACATCCCGATATCGTCGGGACGGGAGACGTATAAAATACTGCCAATTTTCTTGTTAGCCAGATATTTCCGATAATCAAAAGCGCCCGGATTTCTGGCTGGAATCGGTGTTGACAAAAAGCCGCCAGCTCTGATATAATCGGCATAACTGAATCCCGAGGACATATATTTCAGACGAACCAGCACTCTGCCGGAGACCGACATCTTTTTGTCATCTATAATTATCGTATCAACCCTGACAGTTAAAAACGTCTTATCGGAACGTATATCCGGTTCTCTGATTATTTCCCCTTTTATTCCGATTTGTTCACCCAGATCATTGAACTGGCCGACATCATTGGCGGCGACATTCGAGGTTTCCAGCCCTATTCGAAAAAATCCCGCCATCAACAGCGCCCCCGCAACGATGATCCACGAAAGTTGCTGATAGTTTTTTAGATATACCACCAAACCTGCTATAAAAAAGATGGATGCCACTAGAAATAGGAGCATATCCGGAATTTGCATCGACCGTCCGATCCAGATTCCGGACACAAACAAAACAGCGCTCCAAAATGCCGGGAGCTTCATTTACCTAATCCTTTTAAAGATCTCCTGCAGGCCCTTAAGCTGTTCGATGCGTGTCAGTTTTGCCAGCGCTATGTATACTATTATAGCGCCTGATAAAAGAATTAGCAAATTAATTATGCGGATTCCAAGATTGGCGTCATACAGATTGAATGTCAGGAATCTATCCCAGGCAAGCAAAAATCCTGTCAATACGGCATTGATAAAGAGAATTTTGCCAAGAGGTTTTATATGCTGGAGAAACTTCAATTCCGGGAGACGGGCTTTGAGCATGAAAACCAGAATTGTAATATTGACGAAGCCGGAAATTGAGGCCGCCAGAGCCAATCCCTTGAATCCCAGGCTGTCCTTGAGCATATAGCAGAGAAAGATATTTATCCCTACCGAGAATATGGAGGCCACAATAGGCCTTGCAGTCCGCTTGAAGGCATAGAATACAGGCACAGTTATCCTGACCGCCGCGTATGCCATAAGTCCTATTGAATAAAATGCCAGGGCCGAGGCGGCTCCGAGAGTATCGGAATATTCAAACCGGCCATGCTGGAAAAGCACCGAGATTATAGCTTTACCGCCAAAGATCAGCACCACAGAGGCCGGTATTACCAGAAACAGGCCCAGCTTCAACGAGCGCATATAAGCTTTAGCCATATCAGCACGATTATCCAGGGCGGCATAACGGGAGATCTCGGGCAGCGTGACAGTCGCAATCGCAAGTGCAAACATACCCAGCGGCAGATGCATCAGGCGAAAGGCGTAATTAAGATATGCCACCGCACCCTGCTCGAGCGAGGCGGCAATTCGTGTGACAACGAAAACATTAATTTGAGTGGCCGAAAAGCCGACCGCCATTGGAATCATCAGCAATATAATCTTTCTGAAATCCGGATCGCTGAAGTTGAAATTAAGCTTAAATCGGAAGCCCTGCTTTACAGCCGTCGGCACTTGAAACAGAAGCTGTCCCAGGCCCCCCAAAATAACACCTATTGCCATACCGATAATGGGCGGATCGAAAAAAGGGCAGATAAAAAATCCGGCGAAAATCATCCCCAAATTCAATAGCATCGGAGCAAAAGCGGGCACGCCGAAAATTCCCAGCGAATTGAGGATGCCCATCACCAGCGCCGCCATCGATACCAGAAGCAGAAACGGCATCATGATCCGCGCCAGATCGGTGGTAAGCGAGAGCTTGCCGGGCACATCCCCGAAACCACCGGCAATCATCTCCACAACCTCAGGTGCAAAGATTATGCCCGCCACTACGATAAGGGTAACGATCGAAAGCAGAAAACTCAGGAAAATCTGTGCTACTCTATAAGCTTCGGATTTGCCCTCTTTTGTCAATTTCTGGGTCAGGGTCGGGATAAATGCCGCCGAAAGTGCGCCCTCGGCAAACATATCACGCAGAAGATTAGGAATCCTGAAGGCGGCCACGAACGCATCCGCAGCCATACCCGCCCCGAACAGGTATGCGAATACCTGCTCCCGAATCAATCCGAGTATGCGTGAGGCCAGGGTTCCGGCCGAAACTTTGCCTGCTGATCTTATGCTTTTATGGGCGCCGGGATTATTTTCCATTTGACAAACATAATCTTAAGTCTATATTAATGCGATTAAAATTTTAAGAAAGAGGTGTTTTTTGGCTCATCATTCAGCGACAAAGAAAGCTATCAGAACCTCGGCCAAAAGAAATATTCGAAATAGAACTTATAAGTCAAGAATAAAGAACGCTCTGAAGGAATTCGAGCAGGCCGAGTCCAGAGACGACAAGGAGAAAAAACTCCGCAAAGCCCAGCAGATTATGGATCGCGCCGCCAAGGCCAAGATCTTCAAGAAAAATGCTGTGTCCAGAAGAGTTTCCAAACTCTACAAGCAGCTTGAGGGTACGGAGAATCAGGCCGAAGCATAAATCTTCAGGGCTGTGAAGGCTTTTGAATTTTTTGAATTACTGCATCTTGACTGCGGGGCTTGTGCAACGATACCAAATCATTCATTCCAGATAAAGACCGGAATCGGGAGAATTTCTTTCTCCTGGTCCGCTTGATCTGGTATGTTCGCGGCGTGCCCTGCCCATAAAGTAGACTTTGCCCCCGTAAACAGTGGATTTGTCGGACTGCATTCTCAGCCGCAGAAGCTCTTTTAAGAACAGCTTCTTTTCTTCCACATCATCGCTGGAATTCAGCACCCTCAGCGGGAAATCGAGCCCGACCACACGATTATCAACGCATATATTCAGGCAGTCAGGCGGAAGAAGGACTTTTTCATCGGCCAGTCTCAGAATCTGATCATGGCTAAAGGCAGGCAGAAGTATCAGGGCCGAACCCAGATCGAAAAGTTCGGATGATTCCACAATCAGCCTGTCGGGGTATATTTTCAAGTGCGGGCTGAAGGCCTGGTACGATTCAATAAAGCTGGCAAGCGAGGCCACACGGCCGATCAAATTGTCCGATCCGGGAATGATACGATAGCATTTACCGTCCATGAAAATGCATTTAATGCTGATCTCATCATCTTCTTCCCAAATAGAATCATAATCAATCTCTTCCAGCTTCAGCCTCAAAATTTCAGCCAACCCGTTCAGATATTCCAGATTGAGATTTTTGACCAGATGATACCAAGCCAGGAAATGTGAATCGCCGCATTGAGTGGGAACCTCCTGAACCACCGCATTTTTGATTCCGATGGAATTCAAGGCTTCAAAGCAGTTGATTCCGTGAAGGAGCAGGTATTTCCCGTCTTCTTCATGGGAGACCAGAAGCGGGTTTGCCAGATGGCCGGTGCGATCCAGCTCTCTTTTTATTTCCGGGATTCTCGATGATACGGCCTTTTCGACAGGTATCATCTTCTCCAGGGGTAGTATGTTCAAATGAAAAGGCAACATTTTAATTTTCCTTGCTCAAAATTAAAGCAAAGCCTATGCCGCACATTTTCAACAGGACTAATTAATTGCATTAAAAGACAGTCATAACCTATTGTATTATAACACAATATATTGGCAATTCACGGAAGAAACAGGTGTCCGCTATCATAGCGAAAATAGACCTAATCTATTGCAACAGTTTGCACAAAAAGGTCATATTGTTATTCTAATGCAATCTTAAATAAATCGTAATGGGAGATTATCCAGAGGATATTGCCGGCTTCGGAAAACTGCACTCGCGGAAAGCCCTTGCTCCAACTGCTGTATGAGACGTTGGCGGAACCAAGGTGTTCGCCGTCTGAATCGATTATCACGACCTTGCCGGTATTATATCTTTCGGAAAAGGGGAAATCCGGACCGCTGTCTATCGCAATTCCGAATCCTGTCCTGCCGGTATTGTCGTTATAATCACAGGAGCTTAAATGATGGGATTCATCAACCGGATTATACTGCCAGAGCGGTTC
>WJIM01000170.1 GCA_014730285.1 Candidatus Zixiibacteriota bacterium | reverse complement strand
CCGGCCTCAAAAAGACCGGAAATATAGCGGAAAAAAGCCTGAAGCGAGCCATTAAGGACATCAACTCATTCAAAAAGAAGGCTCAGGAAATTGGCGCTGAAAAAATCTATGCGGTTGCCACCCAGGCAATCAGAAGCGCAGGGAATAAAAAAGAGGTAGTCAGGCGAATCAAAGACGAAACCGGAATAAAAGTCGAAGTTATCTCAGGAAAGCGTGAAGCCGAGCTGACCTATCTGGGCGCCATAACCGCCATACCCGGGCTTAAGCCGAAACGGATTATGTTCGACATTGGCGGCGCATCAACTGAATTTGTTTTGGCAAATAAAAATAATGTCAAAAAGGCGGTCAGTCTGCAAATCGGGGCGGTTGAAATCACCGAAAAATATGGCACGAATCGAAAAACCTCAGCAAGTATTCTAGAGGGGGCCTCAGATGAAATAATCCAATATTTTTCGGATAAATTGTACGGATTCAATGCGAGTGATTTCGATCTAATCGGCACGGGCGGAACGATTTCCACCTATAAGCTGCTTGATGCGAAACCTCCGGAATATGACCCGGAAAAGATTCATGGCAAGGCCTTAAAGCTAAGCCGTTTGGAGTCGCTTATTTATGATCTGGCGCCAATGAAACTTTCAGACCGTAAGGGGGTTATAACCTTTGAGCCTTCCCGTGCAGAGGTGATCGTTGCGGGCGGGCTGATTTTACGGAGTCTGCTGAAGCTTTTTGGAAAAAAATCACTTAAGGTTTCGACCCGGAATTTGAGATGGGGCTTTTTAATCAGCAAACTTTGAAATAGCTTGACTTTATCTCAAATATTCCTAATTTCCGCCAACGGAGGTTATTATAGCTAAATTTTTACCGTAAGAATTTTTAATGTAGCCTTTTATACAACTTGATGATAAGACCTTTCATATACATACCGAACCTTATTTCGTTCGGTATTTTTTTTTGAAGGAGGCTTAATGAAGCGATTGTATCTTATAATAATAATGACTCTGCTATTTGCAGGCAGCTTGTATGCCGCACCGGTTTTTGATCTGGACGATCCGATTATGAAACTGCTGGCAAATAGCGGAGTTGATGTTGTTTATGACGGTACTTATGTCTGGATCGGAACCAGTAAAGGGCTTTCCGGAACCGATAACGGCGGAATGGACTGGAATTCCTATGATTCCTCCAACGGGCTTTTGACCGATGAAATTGCCGCGCTCTCTTACGGCAACGGCCAGCTCTGGATTGCCAATTCCAGCGCAATATTATCGCAGGGCACCTCAGTGCCGGTTGGGGATGGATTCAGCGTAACCTCGAATTTCGGCAGCAGCTTCCAGACCTTCACGCCTTTTCAGGCCTCCAGTCCGGGCATGATCTGCTATGATCTTGATGTTTACGATACGGTCGTGTATGCCGCCTGTTTTTACGGCGGGCTTATTTACAGCAACGACGACGGTCAGACATGGGAGAATCTCTATCCCGATTCGCTGGCCGAGCAGGATTTCCTGGACAGCACATTTGCCTACTTCAACAATAGATTTTTCTCCGTTCATATTGACGGCAATCCCGAGGACACTGTTGTGATTTGGGCCGGTTCAGCAGCCGGTATGAATCAGTTTCAGTTTATAGACCGTCCCGGCAAGCTTGCCTCCAATCATGTCCTGGATTTTGCCATACAAAACGGATACCTCTGGGTTGCTACCGACCAGGGACTCAGCCGCTCGGAAAATAACGGCACGAGCTTCGGTTCCTATTTTGAGGCGGACGGCCTGACTGCGAGTTATACCAGCGCGATTGCGGCTCATGATGACATCGTGATAAGCGCAGGATTTGATACAGATAATGAAGAGAGCGAGGGCTTTGCCTACTCGGATAATTTCGGCGACACCTGGATGCAGAGCCTGCCGGATGAGGCTGTGGGGGCCGGGAAGAAGGTCGAGGATATCCTGATAACTCTTGATGATGATATGGAAAAAACGATCTGGGCGGCATGCTCCGAGGGCGGATTGATTCGCTCGCAGGACGACGGCCAGACCTGGGATAAAATCGTACTCGATGAATCGGAAACCTCACCTGATTCGGCTTTCAACCAGATCTTTTCACTGGCAAGCTTCTATTCATTATCCGAAGAGGCTGAATGCACTTCCGAAGATACGCTGTATATATTCGCCGGCAGCGCTGGCGGTCTCTGGAAACTCGAAATCCCATGCCCCTTTAGCGGCGATCCCGGTCAGGCAGAACTATTTAGGTTCGATGATATCGAAAATGCCGGATTAAAAGCGGATGAGGTCTCAGCTATTTACTGGGAAGAGGAAGACGAGGGCGTGATTGACACGATTTTTGAATGGGCTGTGGCCACTGCTCCTTTTGAAGGTGAAGGCGGACGTGCGGTTCTTCTCTCTCGGGATTTTGGTCAGACCTGGAATACAACATTCGTTGGAGATGAAGTTAACGATGTTATCTATACCGAGGAGATTATCTGGCTGGCCAGCGAGGTCGGACTGAGAAGGTATAACCGCTCCAACCAGACCTGGATCCCGGTTGAGGTCAGCAATACCGAAGAAGAAAGAGAAATCGATACAACAATCACTTCACTTTTATTCGACGACATAGATTCTCTGTTTTGGCTGGGTTCGGAAAATGGGCTGGCCTCGAGTGCCAATGCATTGCCCGGACTCTGGACTATTAACACTGTCAATCTTGACCAGACTATATTCGACCACAACATACGCGCCACTTCCGGTGATGAGGACGGCCTTTCCGGTAACTTCGCCGTCTCGGTCGAGGTACAGTATTATGACGGCGACAGATATGTCTGGGTGGCCGGGAATTCGACCGGCCTTACCGGTGAGAGTAACGGTATAAATCTCTCCACCGATGACGGCCAAACCTGGGATGTCGTGCTGACCGGTATCAATGCCTGGAACTTTGCTTTTGATGGCGCAGATGTTTACGCTGCCACGTCGGCGGGGCTTCTGCGCACCTCAGACTTCGGCGAGAATTGGGATACATTGCAATTGGTGGACGCCGGAACCGGCGCTGAAATATACGGGGGAACTGAGTTTTTCGGTGTGGGTTTGGCCGAGGATGTTATCTGGGCCGCCTCCAATGACGGTATGGCCAAAAGCATTGACGGCGGCAATAGCTGGTCGGTTTACAGGGCTTTCGAGGAAATTCCCGAAGATGAGGGCCCTGGCGCTTACGCCTCTCCCGTGCCGTCATCACCCTTCGTTTCACCCGGCGGAAGAGTAAAATTCCATTACAAATTCGAGCAAAGCGGCAGTATAACGATTAAGGTGTACGATTTTGCCATGGATCTCGTGGCTACCCCGGTTGACGGCGAGCAGCGTGAAGGCGGTGTGCAGCATGATGGCGATTCATGGGATATGAGAAATGATAATGGCGAGATTGTCGCAACCGGACCGTATTACTTCAAGGTCGAGAATTCCTCGGGTGAAGAGGCCTGGGGCAAAATTATGGTAATACCGTAGGCAGGAGTGTATGATGAAGAAAATAATTGCAATATTTATGATACTAACACTGGCCGGGACTTCAGGCGCGCTTGCCGAGGATGGTAATGCCGGAGGACCCGCGGCCTTCCTCAAGCTGGGTTTCTCGGCCCGGGTCATGGGTATGGGCGGAACATATCTGGCAGTTTCCGATGACGCCACGGGCATGTTCTACAACCCCGCCGGCCTGGCACAGCTAAAATGGAATTCCGCCAGCGCTTCCTACAGGCATATGGATTTCGACCGCAAATTCGGTTATGTCGCATTTGGTGTTCAGGCTCTGGAGGAGGCCACCGTGGCAGGCGGATGGATTCATGCTTCCGACGGCAATTTCGTGGGACGCGATAATGAGGGTACGCCTACAGGTGACGATCTATCCTATTCCGACAATACCATTGCTTTGTCATTCGCTAAAAAATTCGGCGATATCTTTATGGTAGGGGCGACCGGAAAGTATTTCATTTCCAGCATAGCAGGTATAACCTCTAATACGGTGACTTTCGATGTGGGCGGAATGGCTGTTTTGGATAAATTGAACTTTTTCGAGCCGGATGCGTTTTTGGATGTTGTAAGAGTCGGTCTTGTGGCCGAGAATCTGGGCGGAACTCATCGCTTCAATACCGGAGATTTCTGGGCTGAACGAGGCGAGATCGGGGTTGCCCAGGACGAGGATATGCTGCTGGGATTCAAGGGCGGCGTCTCTGCATTGGCCCTGGACAGCACGACCCTGGTAAGCGTTGATTTCCGCAAGATAGAGGATCATGATATAAAAATCTATGCCGGCGGAGAATATGTGTTCAATAAACTTGTGGCTCTCAGAGCGGGTTATGCCGACGAACGGCTGGCCTTTGGCGGCGGGATATCGAAAACATTTATTTATTATAGATTCAAACTTGATTACGCCTTCGTCACGGCTATTGACGGCGAAGCGCCGGATCATTTGTTTACCATTGGCTTTGAATTCAGATAAGAGGTTATCGTGAAGATAATGAAAATATCGATTATAATCATGCTGTGCATGGCTCTATTTCAGGGCTCTTTATCGGGTCAGGTCAGGAAAGATGATATCTCGGGCTTTTCAACCCTGCTGGTCTCTCCCTCGGCGCGTCATGCCGCAATGGGCGAGGGAGTGGGTTCGAGTGGAACTGATTTCTTTACACTTTATTCCAATCCTGCGGGGATTTTGAATGTTCCCTATTTCACTGTTGGCGCGGCTCACAACGAGTGGATAGCCGATTACCGCAGTGAATATGTCGGTTTGGTTTACCATCCCTCGGATTTTGCCCTGGGAATATCCGTGAATTATGGTACGGTTGATGATATCGAGAGGCGTTCCGGGCCTACCGACGAGCCGGAGGGCCTATTTGATCTTAATGATATCGTGGCCGGAATCACAATCGCCCGAAACCTGGGTGAAAAATTGAAGCTGGGTGTCACATCGAAGATCGTCTATGAAAAACTGGATGTATACTCCTCAACCGGCGTGGCTTTCGACTTGGGAATGCAGTATCTGGTCAGACCGGAGCTTATGATTGGCGCCAGTTTTTCCAATCTGGGCTCGTCATTGAAGCTCGATGATGAGGAATACGACCTGCCGCGGATTCTGCGGGGGGGAGCCTCCTACAGAATAAAGGACTTCCTGATTTCCGGAGATGTTGTATATCCCACTGATGACGATCCGCATTTTCATCTCGGCGGAGAGTATAATCTCAACCGGATGTTTTTCTTGAGGAGCGGATTCCAGAGCGGTTACGATGAGAAGGCTCTGGCATTCGGACTCGGTTTTGAACAGGAAGGATTCAATATCGACTACGCATACGTTCCCTTCAAATCGGACCTTGGGGATACGCATAGAATTTCACTCACATATTCGCTGTTAAAGGAGGAGTAGTGGCTAAAAAGAGAATCGCCTGGCTGCCCGGTGACGGGGTTGGTGTTGACGTTATGGAAGCCGCCAAAATTGTGCTGGACAAAGTCGGACTGGATGCCGAGTATATCCATGGCGATATCGGCTGGGAGTTCTGGTGCAAAGAGGGAGATCCGCTTCCCCAGCGCACAGTTGACCTGTTGAAAGATACCGATTGCGCACTTTTCGGCGCTATCACATCCAAGCCCAAGGAGGAGGCCGAGAAAGAGCTGGTGCCGGAACTTCAGGGCAAGAACCTGGTTTATTCCTCGCCCATCGTGCGCCTTCGTCAGGAATTCGACCTGAGAACCAACCTGCGTCCCTGTAAAGCCTATCCCGGCAATCCGCTGAACTACAAAGACGGCATCGATCTGGTGGTTTTCCGTGAAAACACAGAGGATTTGTATGCCGGAGTAGAGTTCTTCCCCTTCCCGGAAGAGGTCTTTAATGTAATCGAAAAGAACAATAAGAAAATTTCACGCTTCAAAAAATACGGCCTCGAGAATGTTGCGGTATCTATGAGAATAATTTCAGAGCATGCTGCCCGCAATATTATCACCGATGCTTTCGAATACGCCAAAAAGTTCGGCTACAAGACGGTTACGATTGTCGAGAAGCCCAACGTTATCCGTGAGACCTCCGGCCTTATGGTACGCACAGCGCGTAAAGTGGCACAGGATTACCCGGATATCGAACTGTGGGAGACTAATATCGATGCCATGTGTATGTGGCTGATCAAGAATCCTTTCGATTATGGCGTCATCGCAACCTCGAATATGTTCGGTGATATTGTCTCCGATCTCTGCGCACAGCTTGTGGGCGGACTCGGATTCGCCGCCTCTGGAAATATCGGCGACGACTACGCTGTCTTCGAGCCTACGCATGGTTCCGCGCCCAAGTATGCCGGACAGTACAAGGTCAATCCAACCGCTATGCTGATCTCATGTAAGCTGATGCTGGATTGGCTGGGCGAGGTGGATAAAGGCGCTGCCGTTGATAAAGCGATTGCTGCGGTAATAAAAGAAGGAAAGTTCCGCACCTATGATATGGGTGGGACTAATACTTCGATTGAGGTTGCCCAGGCTGTCGCAGACCATATTAAGTAGATTTAGATTTTTTGAAAATAAAACGCCCGTGTGATGCGGGCGTTTTTATATAAAGCAAATAGAGTTCGCTAAAACTTTATCCGGCCTTCCAGAATCCGAGCTATCGGATGGAGTTGTTCGATATGTGAGCAAATCACCTTTACTGCCGCAGTCATCGGTACCGCCAGGATAATCCCGATAATACCCCACATCCAGCCCCACAGAATTGTCGAGACTATGACAGTCGTGAGGTTAAGGTTGGCCTGATCGCCGAAAACCTTGGGACTGACTATATAGGATTCGATAAACTGAACCACCAGGAAGAACAGCGACACCCACAGAAACCAGATAGCCGAATCGTACTGGATTACCGCCACAATCATGGGCGGTATACCACCGGCATAAGCGCCGATGATGGGAATCAGCGTGATTACTGCCGCCAGCGGGCCCCAGATATAAGCGTAGTCGATACGCATCAGCAAGAGCCCGGCAGTATAGACAATGGCAAGCCCCACTGTAATTATGAATTTCAGTGCAAAATATGATGATATCTGGCGGTTTATCTCGGTCATAATCTGCCCGGTCACAAGCTGATTCTCTTTGCCGAATGCAAGTGTGAGATTGCGCTTGAAAACATCTGCCTCCATTACCAGGAAGAAGGCTATTATGCTGATTAGAATGATATTCCCGAAGAATGAAAAGACCGAGCCCAATCCTCGGAAAACAAGCTCCCCCACTTTTTGATAATCAAGATTTTGGAGGGCGTTATTCACCAGACGTTTACCCTCTCCCTGCGGAATCAGATCGGGGAAGATATTATTAACTGTCTGCCGGAATTTGGCAAATTTTTCGACCAGAAATGTTTCCAGATCCGCTTTCAGCGCCGGAATTGATTTTATGAACTCGGTACCCTGATAGTAGATCACGATTGAGATACCCGCGAAAAGCACCAGAGTGACGATCGTTACGATAAACAGCGCCGCCAGATGCGGGATTTTCAGGCGCTTCAGAAATTTCACCGCCGGGTAGAAGACATAAGCTAAACTGATGCCGATAATAACCGGCACAATCACCGGAGCCGCGAAATAGCAAAATGCCAGACCCAGGATCACAGCAATAAAGGGCATGGCGATGTCCATTAATTTCGCCGATTTGCTTTTATTGTTTGCGTTCATATTTCTTCAGAAATTCCTCGAATTTGTTTTCGTCCATTATATCTATGTCCAGTTTTCTGGCCTTGTCATATTTGGAGCCGGGATCGGCCCCGACCACAACATGATCGGTTTTTTTCGATACTGATGATGTCACTTTCGCGCCCAGTTTTTCCAGCGCCTCCTTGGCCTGCCGCCTTGAATAATTCGAGAGCGATCCGGTCAGTACGAATGTCTGCCCCTCAAGCGGGGTGAATGCTTGCTTTTTTTCGACAGTCGGGAACTTCATGCCGCCCTCTTTAAGCCGCTCTATCATCTTTTTATTCTGGTCATTCTTGAAAAAGTTCACGATAGAATCCGCTATTGTCGGGCCGACCTCGTTTATCTCGGACAGCTCGTCATAATCGGCCTGCATCAGATTTTCCAGCGAGCCGAAATAAGATGCCAGTACATCCGCCAGATGTTCGCCCACATTACGAATTCCCAGCGCATGAATAAGCTGTCTGAGTTCCGGCTTGCGGCTGGCATCGATGGCATCGATAATATTCTGCGCGCTCTTATCTGCCATCCGCTCAAGCTTAAGGACATCATATTTTTTGAGAGAATAAAGGTCAGCCGGAGTGTTGATCAAATCCTTCTCGACCATCTGTTCGATCAGCTTGTCTCCCAGACCATCAATATCCACGCCGGACTTTGATGCAAAGTGAATTATCCGCTCCTTGACCTGGGCAGGGCAGGCGATATTGGTACAGCGATAGTAGGCCTCACCCTCCAAACGGGTGGCAGGCTGGCCGCAGACCGGACATTTATCCGGCATCTCGAATTCCTTCTCATCACCGCTTCGTTTGGACTTGACCGCTTTCACCACCTCCGGGATAACATCCCCGGCGCGTCTTATAACGACAGTATCGCCAATCCGTATATCCTTCTTGCGAAGCTCATCCTCGTTGTGAAGAGATGCCCTGCGCACCTCAACCCCGCTGACTCGTACCGGCTTCAGTGCGGCGACAGGCGTTATAATTCCCGTTCTGCCGACCTGTACGAAGATATCTTCCACTTTGGTGGTTTCTTCGGCCGGCGGGAATTTCCAGGCTGTCGCCCAGCGGGGAGAGCGCGACAACTCACCCATCTTGGACTGCTGACGAAACGAGTTGACCTTGATTACAGCGCCGTCCATATCATACTGCACATCAGTCCGTTGATCCAGAAGGGCATAATATTTCTTTTTGATATTTTCGGGATCGTCGTTAATCTCCGATTCATCGGAGATTATAAAACCACACTCTTCCACATACTCCAGTGCATCTCCCAGTTTTTCGAATGACTCACCCTCGATCAGGCCGATTCCGTAGGCGAAAAACCTGAGCGGCCGCGAGGCCGTGATCTTGGGGTCGAGCTGACGCAGCGATCCCGCGGCGGCATTGCGCGGATTGGCAAAAAGATCGAGCGCCTCTTCCTCACGCTTCTTGTTCATCTTTTCGAAGTCATCTTTGTGCATGATAACCTCGCCCCGCACCTCCAAAAGCTTCGGCGGCTTTTCGGCTCGCAGCTTCAGCGGAATAGTGCGCACTGTCTTCAGGTTTTCGGTTATCTCCTCGCCGGTGACACCATTGCCGCGAGTTGAACCGATTTCCAGTATGCCGTTTTTGTATACAAGCTCAACCGCCAGGCCGTCAAACTTCGGCTCCACATGATACTCGATCTTATCCGCATCCCCGGCCAGTTCATCGTTGCAGCGCCTGACGAAATCGTCGAATTCCTCTTCGGTGTTGCACTTGCCCAGGCTCAACATCGGTACAGAATGCTTTACCGAGTTGAACTTCTCAGCCGGTTCGGCGCCCACACGCTGTGTCGGCGAATCGGGACGCTTCAGCTCGGGATGTTTCTTCTCGAGCTCAGCCAGACGGTCGAACAGGCGGTCGTATTCGGCATCGCTTATCTCGGGATCATCGAGAACATAATATCTATAGTTGTGCTGGTTGATTTCTTCGACCAGCTTATCGATTTCCTTTTTGACTTTATCATCCGGCATGCCCTAAAATTACTTCCCGCACACCCGCTTGTCAAATTTTAACTGCAACCTAATTATATATACTCTTTTTCAGCAAGTCCGGTTCGAGCCGGTTCGAGGTGTGTCAGATAGATTGAACAATTTCGGCCCTCCGTTTTGATACTTCCTTCTATCTTAAAAAAGCGATAGCGTTCCAGATGTTCGGAATATTTTTTTGCAATATCATAAAACATGACCACCTCGAAGGTGTCGCAGAGGTCCTCCATAGTCAGGAAGAACATTTTGCTGTTATTGGAGGTGTTGATCTTCTTGATATCGACCAGCCATCCGCAGGTGCTAATCCTTTTATTCTCGAGGCTCTTCAGATTGGGCGTTATGGCGTCTTTCTTAGTTAGACCGAATATTTCCAGGGGATGTTTCAACGCCGACATCTCCAGAATCTGCTGTTCGTATGCCCATTTTTCGAAGTCATTGTAATTCTGAAGCCGGGGCAGACGGTCTGGCTTTTTGATCTTCTCACGCTGATTGAACAGGGGGGGCATATCATTGGATTTGGCTTTTGCGATCGGCTTGTATAAAAAGGATAGCTCCCATAAAAGGGCCGGCCGAACCCTTCCCGTAAAATCGAACGCGCCGCATTTAATCAGATATTCAACTTCGCCCTGAGGGATTTTGATGCGCCACAAAAAATCTTCCAGCGACTCAAAATCGCCGTCACGCCTGCGGCTCTTCTCGATTTGCTCGATTACCTCCTCGCCAATACTCTTTATGAATAGCAAACCGAGCCGAATACTCTTCCCGTCAGTCGTACACTCGGCCATACTGCGGTTCACGCAGGGCGGTATTATCTTCGCACCGAAACGGCGTGCCTCCTCGAGGTAGACCGAGGGATGATAGTAACCGGCCTGATTGTTCAGCACATAGTTCATGTATGTGATCGGGTAATGTGCCTTAAGATATGCCGCCTGATAGCTGACCAGCGCATAACTGGCAGCGTGCGCTTTGCAGAAACCGTAGGAGGCGAAATGTGCCATGGACTCGAATATCTTCTGCGAGGTTTCCGGCCGGACACCTTTGCTTTTGGCTCCGGCAATAAATTTCTCCCGGATTTTCGCCATCTGCGCGCTGGAGCGCACTTTGGTCATTGCCTTGCGCAAAGTGTCGGCGTCGGAGGCAGAAAATCCGCCCACTGCCTCGGCTATCTTCAGCACCTGTTCCTGGTATATAATCGTACCGCAGCTCTCCCTCAAAATCGGCTCGAGCAGGGGATGGGCATACTTGACATTTTTGCCGTTTCTATATCTCTCCAAAAAGAGCTTCTTGGCGCCGGAGTCGGTTGCGCC
Organism: Candidatus Zixiibacteriota bacterium; assembly: GCA_014730285.1. GTDB lineage: Bacteria > Zixibacteria > MSB-5A5 > JAABVY01 > JAABVY01 > JAABVY01. The sequence continues at coordinate 5,931 of WJIM01000170.1, read as the reverse complement.
GGGGCGGATCAATGACAGCGCCAGCGTGATATCATTCAGATTTTTGGGATGGATATCACGCAGCATGGCACGCATCCCCGGGCTTTCGATCTGAAAATTGCCGAGTGTACGTCCCTCCTGTAGGAGCTTATATGTATTTTCGTCATCCGGCTTAACGATCTTATCCGCATCCGGAAATCCCAGATGATTGGCGGTTTCGCGTATCACCGTCAACGACCGTTGTCCCAGAAGATCGATTTTGATCAAGCCGGTCTGGTCGATAGAATACATATCGAGCTGCGTGACCACCGGCCCTTTGGTCGATTTCTCGAGCGCAACTTTGGCCCTCAGCTCGCCGTCGGCGATGCAGATTCCGCCGGGATGAATTCCCAGATGACGCGGAAAATCGATCAGCCGTTTGGCATGCTTGAAGATCGATGTGTACGGTTCGGAATTGATCGGAATCCCGGTCAGGCTGGGAAAGTCCTTCCTGTGTTCGGATTTCGAGAAAAATGCCATCGGCAGACGGTTGGCTAGCTTGGTAATGTCTGACTCCGGCACTCCCAATGCCTTGCCGACCTCGCGCACCGCCATACGCGCCTGCATGCGGATGGTGGAGCAGATCATTGCCACGCGTTCCGCGCCGTGCTTCTCGTAAACATAGTCCAGCACCCGGTCGCGGTTTTTCCAGCAGATATCGATATCGATATCGGGCGGGTCGGTACGTCCCTCGTTCAGGAAGCGCTGGAAATAGAGATCGTTTTCAATCGGATCGACATGTGTGATGCCCAGCGCATAGCTGACCAACGCTCCCGCCGCCGAGCCGCGCCCCACGCAGGGGATATGCTCCCGTTTGCAGAAGCCCACGATGTCCGCTACCGCCAGGAAATAGGTCGTGAATCCGGCCTGCTCGATTGCTCCCAGCTCGAAATCGAGCTGGCTCAACGATCGGCCGTTAACACCTCCCGCACGCCGTTTCAATCCTTCCAGACAGAGTTCCCGAAGATACTCGGGGGGCGTTTTATCGTCCGGAATTTCCACCTCGGGAAAGATATACTCATGCGGTTCGAGCTTGACATTAATCCGTTCCACAATCTCCTCGATATTCACAAGGCTTTGCGGTAGATGCCGGAACAGAATTTGTGTCTCCCTCGGATCTTTGAAATAGCTTTCGGGATGAGCATACTCGCGCGGTTTCAAACCGCCCAGAGTTTTGCCGTAACGTACCGCGATCAGCACCTTGTGCAGCTCGAAATCCTCCGGCGACGAAAACACAACCGGATTAGACGCCGCGATCTTTATATCGAATTTGCGCGACAGTCGTAATGCTTCGTCGATATCAGACCGCGTTGAGCCATCCTTAAACATCTCGATTTTAAGATACAGATTACTGCGAAATACTTCTTTCAACTGCGCTGTCTTGTGCGAGGGCGGCGCCAGCACGAGAAGGTTCTCGGCATGCTCGGCCATCATCTCCGGCCGCAGGCTTTCATCTCCCAGTTTACGCTTCGTTATCAGACGGCAGAGGTTGGCATAACCCTTGTCATTTTCCGGAAAGCAGATCAGTTCACCGCATGTGGTTGAAAGCGCCGCGCCCGGCAACGGTTTGATCCCCGCCTCTTTGCAGTGCGTATAAAATTCGACCAGCCCGTAGATCGCATCATGATCGGTCAAGGCCAGCGCATTGAGTCCGTACCGCCGCGCCTGTTTGACCAGCTGAACCGGTGGAATAGTGCCGTACAAAAGCGAGAAATTACTGTGACAATGAAGGGGTGCGAAGCTCATAACCGGTCCTCAGCTTTTTGTAGTTGTCCTTCAGTGTCAGCGTTTTTCCGAAATAGAGCGAGTGGTAGCCGAAAGATGAGCGCAGTTTATCGATTGCTTTGATCAGGTTTTCATTTTTTTGTAACGGCCCGGCGAAAAGCTCCTCCTGTTTGGCGGCATCCTTAAGCCCGGAAAGCGTGACTCCGATCAGGTTGATAGCCAGACGACGGGTATGCACGCGCTTCATCAGCTTTTGCGCATAGGGGAGAAGGTTCTCCTCGGCGTTGTGAAAGAACGGTATGGTGCGGTTTATGACAATCGGCCTTTCGCCGGTATAGCGCAGTTTGATCCCTACCTTGTTGCACTTTTTGCCGAGAGCACGCAGCTTGATACAGGCCCGTTCCAGAAGATAGTAAAGCGTGGCGGAGATAAATTCCATATCGGTTTCATCTCCGAAAAATCCGGTCTCGCGCGAAATCCGTTTTACTGGCCTGACCGGCTCCAGAAGCCGCGGATCGCGGTTCAAAAGAAACTCCGCCATCTTGAATCCCCGCTGCCCGAACAGCTTTTCCAGATAGCTCTGCGGAATCTGCTTCAACTGCCCGATTGTCTTGATTCCCATGTCATTCAAAATCCGCCGTGATTTGTGTCCGATGCCGGGTACATTGGAAATCGAGAGCTTCTCCAGAAATTCCCATTCCATTCCCGAGGGCACCACAGTCAGACCGTCCGGCTTTTTATATTCCGAGGCGGTCTTGGCCAGGAAACGGTTCTGCGCAATCCCGGCCGAGGTCGAAAGCGAAAGCTCGGTTCTGATTTGATTTTTCAGCTTTTGCACCAGCTTTTCGGCCTGAGCATAATCTTTGGCACATCCTGTCAGATCAACCACCGCCTCATCCTGTGAAATCATCTCTACCAGAGGGGAGAACTGCTTCAAAATCTCACAGAACTTATCGGAAAATGTCTTGTAGTTGTCGTAATCGCCCTTCAGGAACACCCCATGCGGTACCCGGCGGTAGGCTTCCGATAATGTCATCGCGGTATAGACTCCCTCGGCACGAGCCTCATAACTGGGGCAGGCCACCACCCCGCGCTCATGCGGATACCCGCCTACCATCACCGGTTTGCCCTTAAGCTTCGGATTCGTGGCCTGTTCCACCGATGCAAAAAAAGCGTCAACATCAATATATAAGACAATCTTTTCCATCAAAATCTCCGAATCAGCCCCACCACTTTGCCCTGAATTCTGATATTATCAACATAGATCGGATCAAGATCGGCATTTGCCGGCTGAAGCCGAATCCGCTTTTTTTCGCGGAAAATACGCTTCAAAGTCGCACTGCCGTCATCCAGAAGCGCCACCGCAACCTCGCCGTTTGCACATGTTTCCTGTTTGCGAATCACCACCAGATCACCGTCAAAAATGCCATCCTCGATCATACTATCGCCGTTGACCTTGAGAGAAAAAAGCTCCTCGCCTGGCTTAGGCTCTGCGTATTCTACAAAGCTGGATTTGTCCTCGATCGCCTCGATCGGCTGACCGGCAGCGATTTGCCCCAGGATCGGCACACGATTCTCCGGCATTTCCGCAAATTCCGGCATAATATCAATAGCCCGCCTTTTGCCCAGGGTTCTCTTTATCACACCCTTTCGTTCAAGGGTCTGCAAGTGCTCCTCCACCGTGGCCGGGGATTTGACACCTATTCCTTCCGCGATCTCACGGATCGTGGGCGCAAACCCTTTGTCGGATATAAACTTGTGTAGAAACCCAAGAGTCTCACGCTGCCTTTTATAAAGAACCTTACTCATAATTCAAACCCATAAAAAACCCGAACAAAAGTAAACTAATACATCTATCGGCAGGGTCAATCATTTTCTGAGAATTACTTACAAAAATGTAGGTCAAGCCTCGTCAAAGACCGGATTTGCCGGTCTTTGATGTGGCTTGACATTTTTTTACTACATGATGTCAGCATAAAAAAAGCGGGGTGGAGAACCCCGCTTGTATAGAAAAATCAAATAACTACTAATGGCCTTCTTCCATATGCTCCTTGGCAGTATCCATTGCCTCTTCCATGGCTTCACCGGCTTCCTCGCCAGCTTCTTCCATGGCATCACCGGCCTCTTCCATAGCATCGTCGGCTTCCTCAGCGGTTTCTTCCATAGTTTCGCCCGGTTCTTCGTCACCGCCGCCGCAGCCGATGATTGCAAAGCTGCTCAGAAACAGCATGATAAGAACAAATGTTAGAAACTTTTTCATTGAACGCCTCCTCCTTAGATTTTTATTTCCCTTTGGTACTTTTGGCTTTATAAAAATCCAAAGCTCTTCTAAGTCAACAAAAACATAAAACACTAACCTTTTTTATGTTGATTTTGAGGGGTGGCAAGGCTATCATATTTCACTGTAAAAAATACAGATGAAACAATTGAATTAATTCATTGTAGAATTATCAGAAAAAGAGAAGGCTTAACGTATGGAGGATCTTTTAACTTTGCCAGTTGTTGCAGGCATGCCCTCGTCAGATTTATCGGTCTGGTACCTGATCGCCCATTCATCGACATTTGCACTGATAATTTTGATAATCCTGCTGTTCATGTCGTTCGTGTCGCTGGCGATTTTGATAAATAAATTCAAGCAGTACAAGCAGGTTGACTTTGAAAACGGCCGTTTTCTGGCCGCTTTCCGTAAGCGCAAACGCCTGGTTGATGCCTACGGTAAATGCTCGACCTTCAAAAAGGCCCCATTGGCAAAGCTTCTGGAGGCCGGATTTGCCGACTTGCAGGAAATTATCGGCAAGAAGAAGGGCGAGGGAAATATCTCGGCGGCGCAGGTTCAGCTCGATGCGCACGATCTGGATGCGATCAGCAAGACTCTGGAGAAAACCGCCAACGAGGAGCTCGGGAACCTGGAAAAAACAGTGGTGTTTCTGGGAACGACAGGCACTGTGGCGCCCTTTTTCGGTCTTCTGGGTACCTGCTGGGGCGTGATGAGATCGTTTTTGAACGTCGGCGCAACCGGTTCGGCCTCGCTGGCGGCGGTTGCCCCCGGTATTGCCGAGGCTTTGATAGCAACGATTGTCGGGCTGGCTGTGGCCATTCCGGCTGTGATCAGCCATAACTGGTGCAATAATAAATTGAAGTTTATCGAGGACAGCTTGAACAATTTCTCACTTGAATTTTTGTCCGCGGTCGAAAAGGAGAACTCGTTTTGAACCGCAGACGTTCATACAAAGTCATGAGCGACATCAATGTCACCAATCTGGTTGATGTCGTTTTAGTGCTCCTGATCGTATTTATGATCTCCGCCCCGCTTTTGCAAAGCGGCATCGATGTGGACCTGCCGAAAACCGAGTATGTTGATGAAACCATCAGCGAAGGAATAGTCGTTACAGTGAAATTTATTCAGGATACAACCGCAATCTATCTCGGCACCAGTCAGGGCAAAGAGGTTTTCGTGAATCCGCAGTATTTCGGTGATGAGCTGGATGAGCTTTTGAATGCTATCGGGAGAGGAACACCGGTTTACTTGAGGGCGGATAAAAATATCAACTGGCAGCTCATGGTCGATATCATATCCTCGATTAAGGAGCAGGGCGTTGCCGATCTTGGAATTGTGACTGCGCCATACGAGGAAAATTTACGTAGACAGGCAGAATGAAGAAAACAGATTATCTCATTTCATTTATGATACATATCGCCGTTCTGGCGCTGATTATCATACTTTCGGCGGGCGGTGGACGGGCCAGTATACCGGAGCTGGGTCCGATTACATCAGTTTCCATGACCGATGAAATCCCCAAAGGCCTGACTCAACCCGAAATGCCTGATCTACAGGCGCCTTTGGCCGCGGTGGATAATACGCCGATCGAATCCGAACCTGTAAAGCTTAAGTCCAAGACCGACAAAATCGAGATAAAAAAGCCCAAACCTCAACCTGAGCCAGAACTTGTCGAGGAGCCTCCTGAACAGGAGCCGGAGCAGTATGCCGACGCCGGTGATACAAGTAACGACGATGAGCAATCCGCCCCGCCCGGCGAAAGCATGGATATTTCAGCCGCAGGCAGCCCCGACGGCGACGGCATACCCAGCGGCCCTTTGGGGGATTACTATCTATCATATGATTTCAATACTGTCAGGTGGAGAATCAAGCGGAACTGGCAGAATCCAATACAGTCCAATATACCAATT
>WJIM01000169.1 GCA_014730285.1 Candidatus Zixiibacteriota bacterium | reverse complement strand
GGTTTTTGGAAGAGTGAGGTTAATCTTATGCTATTTAATCGGTTAGGCCGATTGTGAGTCGAATTGGAACGATTTGTTCCATTTCTATCTTTCGCGTCTATTTTGTTCCACTCCGGCACTGGCCAGGATGCGGCGCAGGCGGGGACGGGATATATCCAGGAATTTAGCCGCCTCGCTTTTATTCCAGTTACACATATCCAGAACCTGCTTGACTACAGTCTGTTCGATTTGCGAAAGCGGCAGGCCCTGATCCGGGACCTCGAGAATAATCCTTTTGCGGTCCTTTAAACCGATCCGGCCCCGCTTAAAGGCGGCCTGAACATCCTCGGAATCGATTTTGCCGCTTTTCGATAATAAGACCGCGCGTTCGATAACATTGCAGAGCTCGCGTACATTTCCCGGCCAGTTGTATTTGGCCATCGATTCCAGCGCTTCATTAGATATCCTGATCCTGGGAATATTATAAAGGCCGGCATAATATTTAAGGTAGTGATTTATCAACGGCTCCAGATCTTCGGGGCGTTCTCGCAGCGGTGGGATTTCGATTACCAGCAGGTTGAGCCTGAAAAAGAGATCTTCTCTGAATGTGCTGGAATCGATTGCTTTGGAGAAATCCATATTGGTGGCGGCCACAACGCGCACGTTGATGTCTTTTTCATGAACATCCCCGACCCGCCTGAGCTTTTTATCCTCGATTATTTTCAAAAGCTTGGCCTGGGCAGATGAGGTCAGGCTGCCGACCTCATCAAGAAACAGGGTACCGTACTCGGCATATTCAAAGAGTCCGATCTTTTCTGTGCGGGCATCGGTAAAAGCGCCTTTGACATGACCGAAAAGCTCGGACTCGAACAGCTCATCCGGAATTGCCGAGCAGTTGACCTCAACCAGGTTATGCTTGGCGCGCAGCCCGGTATTGTGAAGTATCTTCGATATGAAGCTCTTGCCGGTGCCGGTTTCACCCAGTATTAATGCACTGGGGAAATCAACATCCGAGAGGAGATTGATTGTCTTGCGGATTTCGGCGATTTGAGGTGAACGTCCGATCAGGCTGTTGACCCCGAATTTGGAGGTCCTGCTTTCATCCTCTCTGGCATCCTCTTTGTTGTCTTCAAGAATTTTACACAGCCTGTCGAAGCATTCGCCCTGAGTTAAAATCTCAGAAACGCCCAGCTTGGAAACGCGAATTGCCTCATTTAAATCGGAGCTCTCGGACTTTCCTATTATCCTGACATCCTTGCCTGTTGATGCAAGCGAAGCCAGAAATTCCGAGGCCGCAAACCGAGGATTATCCAGATCGATAAATACTATGGACGGTTGCTCCCCGGTATTCGGGAAGGACTTTGAGTCGGCATGCCATGACAGGAATTCGCTCGATTCGGGGAATGAGTGCCCGATCTTTTTGCGCTCCTCAGACCCGACTATATTTCCGTATATTGCTGTTTTCTCCGGCATATAATCCCTTTTTCAGTTATCGGACAAGAGCTTACATACTTGATTCAATCTCTGTAATTGCTTTTTTGCAGGATGAAAATTCAGAGTAACCATAATCATAACAGAGATTTTGCGGCTATGCATTTTGCAGGATTAATAAAGCGCTGACCTGGTTTTTATTTTACCGGATTTAATTGGTGTCCGATTTATATAAGACCATATCAATCCGGAAATTAGGATAAAGGCTTGAAAAAAAATAGGTTAAGTCTGTTTTTTACCTTGACAAATATGCTTTTCATGGACATATTTTAGACAAGTTTTGGGATCATCTTCTAAATTACTTCAAGATTGTGAAGCAAGTGTCAGTAAAGAGTAGTTGCGATTTTTATTAGGGATACTGTGAGTGGGTTTCTATGAATGAATACCCTCTCCAGATTACTTGCTTTGGTTGAAAAGAATCCCGAGGCTGTTTGCTATCGAAAAAATATGATCTTATATAAGGGATGGGAGTGATTATGCAACGATTGGTTACGCTGCTATTGTTTCTGGGGCTATTCTTATTCGTTTTCAATTCGGTTTCAAATGCACAGGAGGGGGATGAATGGTGGAAAGATTCACTAAGCGTCAAGATGGACAGGGCTGAACCGAGTCTCCAGCAGATTTTTGACAGTCTGGGATACGATATTGACGAGACTGAAGATGAGCTCGGTATTGAGAAGTTCTGCGCTCTTCCCGGACAGAATCTTGCCACTATTATTATAGAAGTTGCCGGATCGTCGACCAGCGCTAATTCGGGATGGTATATTGCCGGCGACACCAGTGTTTTAAACCAGCTCTTCTCGGGGAGCAACGGTCCGGGCGACTCCACCACATTTACCGTTACCAGCGGTGACTCGATCGGTTTCTACATGGAACCGAATTTATCGACTTATCATTTATGGATGAGCGAGACGTACATGAATTCAGATAATTATGATCATGCCAGGGTATACTCGACCTCAAATCCGCATGAATATCTGATTTGCTGGGAGGATCTGGAAAACGGCGGCGATATGGATTATAATGATTTGATTGTCAAGGTTCGTTTTGCCAATCAGGAGCCTGTCGTGACTCTCCCGGATGATACCGCCTACTTCCAGTGCGATCCCGAGCAGATTTGCTTCGATATTGATGCCGATGATGCCAACTGTGAGGGGGATACTCTTATACTCGAGATGATTTCGGGTGAGGGTGTATTTACTCCCATAACCGATGTCGGACCGATCAGCGCTGCACACTGCTTCACTCCAGGCAGTGCGGATATGACCTATAGGTTTATTTTCAAGGTAACTGATGAGCTGGGCGCCGAAGATTTCGATACCCTGGATATTACAGTTGAAATCAATGATGCTCCTGTGGTGACCTGCCCGGCCGATATTACCGTTACCTGTTCGGAATCGACCGATCCCTCAAATACCGGCAGCGCTACGGCCACCGATGATCATGGGCCGGCGCCGACCATAACCTATACGGATACCGAAACCGCCGGCGCCTGTCCTCAGGAAAAGACGATTAGCCGCAGATGGAAGGCTGTTGATGAGTGCGGCGATTCGGCTGTTTGTGTTCAGACAATTACTATCGAGGATAACCAAGCACCGGTTATAACCTGTCCGGCAGATATCACAGTCGAGTGTAATGATCCGACTGATCCGTCAGCCACCGGTTCAGCAACAGCGACCGACAACTGCGATCCGAATCTTGATATTGCATATTCCGATTCGCAGACCGGCGATGTTATCACAAGAACCTGGACAGCTACCGATGATTGCGGCAATACAGATCAGTGTGTTCAGACTATC
>WJIM01000020.1 GCA_014730285.1 Candidatus Zixiibacteriota bacterium | reverse complement strand
GTCGTAAACAGCCTGGTCTCGGTTTATTACTATCTACGCGTTGTGGTTGTGATGTTTATGGTGGAGCCTGAATTGGAATACCGTCCAATTAATTTCGCCACCGGGATAATAGCGGCGCTGATAATATCCATGGGTGGGACTCTGCTTTTGGGAATCTATCCCCAGCTATTCGCATTTTTCCTGAATACATCACTTATCTGATTACTGCCCAATAGCTTCATTTCTTTCTATCAGAGTTTCTTGCAAACTGCAATAGATTCTTGCGATTATCTATAATAAACTCCGCTAAATCGAACCGCTATTTTTTCGGGCAGCAGGTAAACTCTTGCGCTGGTTGCATTTCATTTTTAGCAGGCTTTTTGGCATTTATGTTGCGGCAATATCATAACGTTATGAATATATTTAGAAAAAAACAGAGCAGAGTAAATTCCAAGGGTTTCACGCTCATCGAATTGATGATCGTGGTTGTTATAATCGGTATTCTTGCTGCCATGGCGATACCCCGCTGGTGGAAAGCATCGGAAAGGACCAAGCAGTCCGAGGCCAAGCTAATTCTCAAGCAGATTTTTACGAACCAGGAGACTTATTTCCAGGCCAACACGACTTATTTCATTACCGGATCCACAGCTTCGGCCGGCAATCCCGACGCTTTCGCACCAATCTGGGTAGAGATTCTTGCAGGCGCATTATATGAATATAATATTGCCGGAGATGCGACATCATTTACGGCTACTGCGACTGCAAATCTCGATGCCGATGGCACGATTGACACCTGGACAATCAATCAGGATGGCGTTCTGACGAGAGTCACTGACGACACGATGGATTAATTGCAAAATGCAAGAGGGCTGTTGTAAACCACGAGTTTATCGAAAGAGAAGAAGCGAGGAATTGAAAGACAGAAAGACAAGGCAAAAAAATAAACACAGAAAGGAAAATGAGTTAGCCGCTGTTCAAAAAAAGGAAAACGAAATATCAGGACAATGGCAGGCAAGTTGCAATAAGAAAGTGCAAAGGAAAATAAGAAAGCTTAAAGCAATAAACCAAAAAACTCTGTAGGAGGGTTAGACATGTTTCAGAAGTTCCAGAAGAACAGAAAAGGTTTCACACTGATCGAGCTCATGATCGTGGTCGTCATCATTGGTATTTTGGCCGCTCTGGCTATTCCGCGTTTCATGAAAGCATCAGCCAAGTCGAAAACATCCGAGGCCCAGCTTGTATTGAAGCAGATCTATACAATGGAGCGTACATACAAGCAGCAGTTTGATGTCTATTCAAACGACCTGGCCGCTCTGGGTGTGGAGATTCCGCCCAACGCGAACTATAACTATTCGATCACCGCTGCCGACGCCACATCATTCACCGGCCAGGCCGACTGGCCTAACCCGGGTCTTGATGATGACGCGACACCGGATACCTGGACCATTGACCAGGATGGGACTATAACGCATACCTCGGACGACTTGACATCGTAAAGTTTGCCGCATAGTTAACACTGAAGGGCGGCCCCCGAGAGGGGGGCGCCCTTTCTTTTTGCCTTTCACCGAACCAAAAAGGCTGCCGCAGGTCCTGATACTTTCAGAGATTGAATTGCGGCCTGCCTCCAAAAATCATTGACAATTATTAACAACAGTATAATACTATAAAGTTAAGCTTTATCCAATTCAGGGAGAAGATTTTGCAAAGAAGATCGATATTTATACTACCCGCAGTCATAATATTCTTCTGGATAATGCCGCTTCATGCCCAGGATGACAGTACTGCCGATTCGATAAAACAAAGAGAATATCCGCTGATACCGAGAGAAGCGATAAATGACGCACTCTCCGGTATTAAGATCACTGCCAATGACATAGGTTTCCGTACCGATTATGTGGAGATCGATTCGTTTCGCCTTCCGCTGATTAATTCGCTTACGAGAAATCCTCTGGGTATGGCTGAGAGGACAAAGCAATTTGCCAAAGATTTTCTAAATGACAGCGTTGATGCCACAGACTATTTCATGAAAACAGCCCCTATTATTCTTAAAGCGTCAGGTAATCCCGACTTTTTTCTGTCCGAGATGCTATTTTTTACTTCCAACGAAAATCCGATAACAGGCAGTACATTTGTTTCTCAACCTGATATTGACTACCCGGAGAATATTTCAAATATAGACATAATATCCCTCGATCGAGTTTTCACGCAGATATATGATTTTTTATACGATTGGACATACGCTAATCAATTATCGGATTCAACCCGAGCATCCATGAAATATCCCGCTGGCTTAAATAAAGAGGAATACACTTTTTTGAGAGATTCATTTCCAATCCTGATTCGGGAGAATGAAATGGATGAGTTCAGGCCCTTAAAGGAACTCGATAGCCTACAAAAATTCGAGGAAGAACTCTCTAAAAGAGCTATCCCTATATGCAAAAAAATAAGGATAACCAGCCTGTTAAGAAAACAGCCGGCATATATTTGCGAATTTGAAAGATTTGTGGTAAAAATGCGTCTCGACAATATTGACTATCGCAGTCTCTTCGACTCCAAAGACTGGCATGTGGAAAAAGAAACTCTCAGAGGAAAAATAGCTGTTGGCGGTTGGGGAGAAAATCAATACGAAGGCGAATATCTATTCATCCTGGATTTTGGCGGCAACGACCGCTACCTGATGGACCATAACGACAGCATGCAGGTAATT
>WJIM01000168.1 GCA_014730285.1 Candidatus Zixiibacteriota bacterium | reverse complement strand
TTATTAATCGGGTATTTGTGGGAAAGTTCCGGGCAAATAGGCATGTTTTACTGATTAATCCGCAAAATCAACCCAGGGCGACATCGAGAGTCATCATGACCGCAAAGCCCAGAATAACCCCTGCTGTGGCGGCATGCGAATGTTCGCGGCTGGCCTCGGGCACCAGTTCCTCCACTACAACGAATATCATTGCGCCTGCTGCAAAAGCCAGGGCATAAGGCAGGAGAGGACGGGCGATTATTACCAGGGACGCGCCCAGCACACCCGCCATAGGCTCAACTACACCCGACAACTGACCATAGAAGAAGCTTTTTAATCTGGAGCGCTGTTCCCTGCGTAAAGGCAGAGAGACTGCCGCGCCCTCGGGGAAGTTCTGTATTCCTATTCCGAGCGCCAATGCAATCGCTCCGGCAATCGTGGCTTCTTCAATTCCGGCTGCTGCAGCGCCGAAAGCAACACCTACAGCCAGACCTTCGGGAAAGTTATGCAATGTAATTGCAAGAATTAGAAGTGTCGTCCTGCGCCAGGATGTACTGATACCCTCATACTTTTCATCATACATAGCATGCAGATGGGGGAGTACCATATCTATTAAACGCAGACATGCCGCCCCAAGTAGAAAGCCCACAACTGCGGGCACATAAGCCGGTACTGCCTTATCCTCCGACATTGCGATTGCCGGCGCCAGAAGCGACCAATAGCTTGCGGCAATCATTACACCGGCGGCAAACCCGAGCATACCGTCCAGAGTCTTATGGCTGAATTCCTTTTTAAAGAATACCATGGCCGAACCGGCGGCGGTCATGAAATAGGTGAAAAGAGTACCGACAAGCGCCTGGATAATCGGATGCAATCCCTCAAAAAATTCGATAAGATTCATGTTGTAGTGCTGCCCTTTTTCATATAAATAAAAGTCTCATTTTATTGATGATAAATCAATAGCTGGAGGAATTAAGCTTTACTTTGCCTCGGAAGATCCAGTAGATACTGCTTGTATAGGCGATCACCAAAGGCATTCCCAGAATCGCAATCACCAGCATAATTGTGAGAGTTTTATCGGATGAAGCGGCATTATAGATGTTCAGGCTGTTAGCAGCCACCGGATTTGAATATATCAGGTCGGGATACATGCCAATTCCAAACAGCGCCAGAAGCGCGGCCACGGACGCGCATGAAGAAAGAAAGGCCCGAAATTCACGGCCCTTATGAATCTCTCTGGGTATATTGGCGATGGCGAGGGCGTTTAGAAGCGGAAGTATCATCAGCGGCGGAAATTCCTTCAGATTGTCAGCCATATGTGGTATATACAAAAGTGTTGCCATTGTCGTTAGAATGTAGCATATGATAAAGAATATGATTGCCGGATTTACCCAGGTGCGGATTTTGGCCTGAAGCTCATCCTCTGTTTTCATTAAAAGATATATGGCGCCGTGCATCATGAATAGTGCAACCGTTGTAACACCGACCAGCAGCGCATAGGGATGCAGGAGCCCAACAAATCTTCCGGCATATTCGAAATCAGAGTCCAGCGGTATACCCCAGGCGATATTTCCAAGCGCCACGCCGATTAAAAGGCTGGACAAAATACTGGAGACACTGAAGCTGATATCCCAGAACTGACGCCATGTTTTGCTTTCCCGTTTGCTCCTGAAATCAATCGCAACGGCCCTGAAAATCAGCCCCACCAGAAGCAGCATCATGGCCATATAGAAACCGGAAAACGAGGTAGCATAAACCTCGGGAAATGCGGCAAACAACGCGCCGCCGCCGGTTACCAGCCAGACTTCATTGCCATCCCAGACCGGACCGATGGCATTGAGCATAATGCGTCTTTCCTTGTCGGTCTTCGTGAACAGATGCAACCCCCCGGTACCCAAATCGAAGCCGTCAAGTATGGCATACCCCATAAAGAGGATTCCCACCAGAGCGAACCAGATTGTATTCAGGTCAAAACTCATGCCATATGCCCCTCTTTAAGCTCGAATTTTTCCGGGCCTGCCTTGATCTTCTCATTCAGAAGAAAGATAAACAGGGTAAAGAGAAGAATGTATATCAATGTAAACAGAATCAACGAAAGCAAAACCTGTCCCGAACCGACACTCGCCGAAAGACCATCCTCTGTCCTCAATAATCCGTAAACGATCCAGGGCTGCCGTCCCACCTCTGCGGTAAACCATCCCAGCTGATTGGCAATCTGTGGAAGCAGAACGGAAAATACCAGAACATACAGGAACCAGCGGGTTTTGAACAATGAACCGGTTTTCCATTTAAAGGCCGCTATAAGCGCCAGCAGTATCAATAACATTCCTACTGCAACCATTATATGATAGCTCTGGAATACGAGGTTGACCGGTGGACGGTCCTCGGGTGCGAACGCCTGTAATCCTGTTACCGGCTCTGAGGCATCCCATGAAATCAGGAAACTCAAAAGTCCGGGTATCTCAATCCCGGTTACCTTCTCCTGTTCTTCATCAACCCATCCAAACAGGTATAATCCCGCTGGAGCACTTTCGGGATAATGAGCCTCCATTGCCGCCAGCTTGGCGGGCTGATGCTCGGCCACTACATTGGCGCTGGAATGACCGGTTACAAGCTGAAGGATCGAGGCTACCACAGCGATAACCACACCGATCTTCATCGAGCCTTTGGCAAAATCCACATGTTTATTTTTCAAAAGATAAAATGCGCTGACACTCAGTACAAAGAAGGCCCCAGCCTGCCACGCGCCCATGAAGACATGGCTGATGCGGTCCAAAAACGAGGGATTAAAGAGCACCTGCCAGAAATCGACAATTTCAGCGCGTGCGGCATCACCGACACCCACAATATGATGACCGGCAGGAGTCTGCTGCCAGGAGTTGGCAACTACAATCCAGATGGCTGAAAAGTGCGCCCCGAAGGCTACCAGTATGGTCGAAATAAAATGTGTACGCGGCTTAACCTTGTCCCATCCGAATACCAAAATAGCAAGAAAACCGGATTCAAGGAAGAATGCAAATATTCCTTCGGCGGCCAGCGCGCTTCCGAAAACATCACCGACAAATCGTGAATATGTGGCCCAGTTGGTACCGAACTGAAATTCCATCACTATTCCCGAAGCCACACCGAGGGCGAAGATCAGCGCGAAAATCTTGACCCAGAAACGGGTCATGTTGTGATACATCTGATTTTTGGTCTTCATGTAGGCGCCTTCCATAATAACCAGGAAGAGACCGAGACCGATACTTAAAGGCGGGAAAAGGTAGTGGAAGCCGATTGTGAAGCCGAATTGAACGCGTGATAAAATTTCGAGATCCATTCGAAGGACACTCCCCCAATACGCGATTTGAATTGCTCCAAAGCGCCTGTTAATCCTATAGCAAATTTTACTAATGTTTAGGCATTACGTCAAGTCAATTTATCCGCTTTCTCAACACCCAGATCCCGATAGTATTTAATATAAATACGTAAAATAAAAGCCCTCCGAATGGAGGGCTTTTAGTACTTTTTATATGCTTGCAAAAAACTAATATTCCCAGCCGCCTTCGATTACTTCAAACGGTTTCTGTCCCTTTTCAACAAAGCCTTTAAGAGTAAGCATGTAGGCATGCCAGCCCTGATAATAATCCTTATTATAACGGCCCTGCTTGAAACCCTCATGAGTCAGCCGTACACGAGTGCCGCTTTCCTCGGGCATCAATTCCCAGGTGGCTTGATTGCCCCCGTCGGGATCATAGAACCAGCTGTATCCCAGGCGGCGATTATCTTCAAGATCGGTAATCTTAATCGGCCCAACCTGCTTGCCGTCCTTACTGCGCCAGCCGACATCATAAACGCCCCCGACTCTGGGCTCGATTTTCTGAACCGTATCCGCAAACCATACAGAAAGCGCGTTCTGATCGATCAATGCTTTGAATACATCCTCCGCAGAACGCTCGATCATAATCTCGCGTTCCACCTTGCCATCGGTAATATCGGTTAAATAGTTCAGTCGATAATCCGCCTTGCCGGTTTCTATCAACCCGATAAGATTGGAGAGAGAAACAATCAGAGCATCCATCATAAATGATTCCTTCGGTACATCCCGATGCGTCAGGATTAGTGTTGTACTGTTTTCCCCGGAGCTCAAACGAAATTCCATAGAAGTAGGGCTTCCATTTAAAGTAAAGGTGAATTCGAACACATTAGGAGGGTCATATTTTGAAATTTGCGCTTGTCCTTCGTGCTCTATGAAAGTTGACATAAAGGAATGTGCGCCTCCAAAAACGAACTTCCCTCCGATCTGATGTTCTATCTCCACATCGTCGCAAAACCACTGGCGCAGTAAATCGCGGTCGGTGAGATGCCTGAAGACAACTGTATTTGGAGCATTAATTGCCACTTTGAGGCCAATAGTCCCCTTGGCAGCCATAGTACCCTCCTTCTGATTAAATTTTTTCTGAGGCATTATATTATAACAATGTTTTTGGAAAAAAGTGCATAAAAAAAGCCCTCCCGAAGGAGGGCTTTACAGTAAGTTCATTTATTTAAACCGCTTGGGTGAGCGATTCTCCCAGACGACTATCAATGGCGAGGCCATAAATACCGAAGAATAGGTACCTACTATGATACCCAGTATCAATGTCAATGAGAAGTCGCGTAGTATCTGACCGCCGAAGATGAACAATATTATCACCACGGAAAGCGTGGTTACAGATGTTACCAGGGTCCGGCTCAAGACCTCGTTGATCGAAAGGTTGACTGTGGATACAAAATCACCCTTGCGTCGAAAGGTCTTCAGGTTCTCCCTGATCCGGTCAAACACAACCACCGTATCGGTTAATGAATAACCTGCAAGTGTTAGTAGAGCGGTGACCATAAGAATCGAGACTTCCCGTCCCATCAAAAACAATATTCCCAGCACAAGCAGCACATCATGGAATGTCGTAAAGGTTGCGGCCACACCGAATCGAAAATCGAACCTGATCCAGATATAGATCAGAATCCCCAGAATAGTCGCAATCACCATCCATCCCGCCGAGCTTTTCAATGCACGTCCGATTGAGGGGTCGGTGATACTCGAGGACAGCCTGTGGAAGGGATTATCGGGGAACTCGGTTGCCAGAATCGACATAATCTTATCCGCTATGATCTCCGAGGTGTTAACCTCCGCAACCATTAAGCTGTCGGCGGTCTCCGTTTCTGCCACCTCCTGGGAAACATCTATCATCCCCGATTTCAGCTTTATCAAAAAGGCCAGCGTATCGCCCACATGCACTGTCTGAATGCGGGCCTTGGCCAGTCCTTCGGTTGCCAGGGCTGAACGCAGCTCCTCGGTGGTAACCTGCTCTTCGAATACTCCGGTGATTTCGGCGCCGCCCGAGAAATCGATGCTGAAGTTGGCACGTCCCAGCACGATCATGATAAATGCGGCAATTCCGATCAGAAGGAGTATACCGGAGAGAACAAAGGAATATTTCCTTTTGCTGATAAAATCTATACTTGTTTTACCTATTATTCTGAACATCGCGCATACTCCTCCTAAATACTCAGCTTCCTGTAGGTTTTTCTGAATTCGAATATCGTACGAGTAACAACCAGAGCCGAGAAGAGTGAGATCAATATACCGATCATCAGAGTCACGGCAAAACCTTTAACCGGCCCGGAACCGAGGGAATTCAGAATTATGGCAACGATCAAAGTGGTTATATTTGAATCTATGATGGCCACAGCGGCACGGCCGTAACCGGCATCGATGGAGGCGCGTACGGTCTTGCCCGTACGGATCTCCTCTCTGATCCTTTCGAAGATGAGCACAGCCGCATCGACCGAGATACCGACCAGAAGTACGATACCCGCCACCCCGGGCACTGTTAACGCCACCGAGACATTGGGCATTCGATTCAGCATGGCCAGCACGCCCATTAGAACGAAGAGGTTGAAGACCAGAGCGATAACCGCCACAATTCCCGAAGCGCGATAATAGAAAACCATAAAGACCGCTACAAGGGCCAGTCCCACAAGCGAGGCAGTCAGGCCGTTACGAATCGAGTCACGTCCCAGCGACGGCCCTACGATAACATCCTCGCGGATTATCAGCCTGGTCGGCAGAGCGCCCGATTTGAGAACATTGGCAAGCTGCACGGCATCTTTGTAAGTAGCACCCGATCTCATTGAGATCCTGCCGCTGGTGGTAATCTGGTTTTCGATTACCGGCGCCGATTCAACCCTGCCGTCAAGAATAATCGCCAGCGGTTTCTGCAGGTTGTTGCCGGTCACGCTGCCCCAGCGGGCACGATAATTGGATTTCACATTGAAAAGAACTTCCGGTCGTCTAAATTGATTCGTATTGGGAGTTATACCTTCCAGCGTTTCACCGGTAAATTCCACACGTTTTTTGACCAGGTAAAGCTTGTCGTATAACACACCGTTGTAGTCCACCGGCCCGGTCGAGAACGCAAATTCCGATCCGGCAGGAATTACTTCCCGAACTTCCGGATGACGCAGGAGCATCTGCATTTTTGCTTTGCTTGCTCCGCGGATATAAAAGGCCGACCTTTCGGCAGGCATCAGGTAGGCGGAAATCGAGGTCTCGCCCTCCAAAGCCTTATCAAGATCAACGACCCCGGTATCGCCGATCGGAACTTTCGTTTCCTCTTCGGCCATGGCGGTATCGGTTTCCTCTCCCTCAACTGCGCCGGTATCCATCGCTTCCTCTTCTTCTGCTTCGGCAGTCTCGGTCTCCTCC
>WJIM01000167.1 GCA_014730285.1 Candidatus Zixiibacteriota bacterium | reverse complement strand
TAAATCCGGGGAACATATATGCCGATTAGTCGTTCAAAACCACTGTTTTCAGGGGATACGCTAAATTTTAACTAAAATTTAGCTTGATACTTGAGGGGCATTTAGATATACTCGGAGCTTTTAGTTTCGAGGATTTTATTAGGAGTTGTTGAAATGACGCGAGAAATGATACACAGGATACGAAATGTTGGGATCGTCGCTCACATTGACGCGGGCAAGACTACTACTACGGAACGGATTCTGTATTTTACCGGTAAGACACATAAAATCGGCGAGGTTCATGACGGCCAGGCCGTGATGGACTTCATGAAGCAGGAACAGGACCGCGGGATCACGATTTCCTCCGCGGCAATTACCTGCGACTGGCAAGATCACCAGATAAATATCATAGATACGCCGGGACATATCGATTTTACCCTGGAGGTGGAGCGTTCACTGAGAATCCTGGATGGTATCGCGATGGTCTTCTGCGCCGTGGGCGGTGTGGAGCCCCAGAGCGAGACTGTCTGGCATCAGGCCGACCGCTACAAGGTCCCCCGGATAGCATTCGTGAACAAGATGGATCGTCAGGGAGCCGACCTTTTTCAGACTGCGCAGATGATGGATGAGATGCTTTCGGCCAATCCGGTGCTGTTCCAGATACCGATCGGCGAGGAGGCCGAATTCCGCGGCGTGGTCGATCTGGTCAACATGAAAGCGGTGACATTCAAGGACTTCAAGCGCACTATCGAGGAGATTCCTGTCGATATGCGCGATATGGCCGAGGAGTGGCATCAGAAATTGATCGAAAAGCTGGCAGATTATGATGACAACCTGATGGAGAAGTTCTTAGACGAGAAATTCATAACGCCGGCCGATATCAAGGCGGCCGCTCGAAATGCGGTAACCCGCCTCAGCATAACCCCGGTATTCTGCGGGTCGGCTTTCAAGAATGTGGGCGTCAGGCTGCTTCTGGATGCCATCGTGGATTACCTGCCATCGCCAATCGACCGCGGCAGTGTCAGCGGCTTCGATGTCAACGATTCGGAAAAAACCGTTATCCGCCGTCCGGCGGCCGACAGGCCGTTTTCGGCGCTGGCATTTAAGATCATAAACGACAGCTATGTCGGCCAGCAGACCTTTATCCGTGTCTATTCCGGCAAGCTCGAGTCCGGCAGTTATATATACAATACCACCAAGCAGAAACGAGAACGAATCGGACGTATCATGCGAATTCATGCCAACAAGCGTCAGGATGTCGATGCTCTCAAGGCGGGTGATATCGGAGCGTTGATCGGCCTGAAGTTCACCACGACCGGTGATACGCTTTCTGACGAGGGTAATCAGATACTTCTGGAAAATATTCATTACCCGGAAACAGTGCTGGATATGAAAATCAAGCCCTCGAACCTGAAGGATCGCGACCGCCTCTCGATGGCGTTAAATCGCCTGGCGCTGGAAGATCCCTCATTCAAAACCCATTTCGATCAGGAAACCGAGGAAACGGTCATCTCCGGTATGGGCGAGCTTCATCTGGATATCATTGTCGACCGTCTCAAGACCGAGCAAAAGCTTGATGTCGAGGTCGGCGAGCCGGCGGTGGCGTTCCGTGAGACTATCACGCGTGAAGTCAGGCATGACCACAAGCTAAGGAAGCAGACCGGCGGCAAGGGACAGTTTGCACATATAGTCTTCCGTCTGGAACCGAACGAGGGTAACGGCATCGAATTCGTGGAGCATGTCAAGGGCGGAAATATACCGCGCGACTATATTCCGGCTGTGGAAAAGGGTTTTCGTGCGACAGTGCAGGAAGGTTTGATGGCGGATTATCCTATGGTTGATGTCAAATTCGTGCTGATCGACGGCAGTTATCATGAGGTCGATTCGAGCGAAATGGCTTTCCGTATTGCCACAGCACAGGCCTTGAAACAGATTATCCATAAGGCCGGTCCGCAGCTTCTGGAGCCGGTGATGAAGATCGAAATCGGTACTCCGGATGAATACATGGGCGATATAATCGGCGATTTGAACCGCAGACGCGGCAAGGTCGTCAATATGCGCCGTTTCCGCAAGGGCTCGCAGAAGATTAACGGCTTCGTACCATTGATGGAGGCCTTTGGATATTCCTCCACTCTCAGGACGATTTCCAGCGGACGCGCCAATTATTCCATGGAATTCGCGCATTATTCGCCGCTTCCGAAGGATCTCGAGGAAAAGGTCGTAACCGAGCAAAAACAGAAAAAAGCCAGCTAAACAAAGCGGCATAGATAGATTCAAACGCCCGATTCGGATTTGAGGTATATTATTTAACCTTGCCGAATGCGGGCGTTTTTATTTTATTGCATATAGTCTCGGCAGAAACAACCAGGAGTAAAATCAAATGACAAACCCTATCTTCCACGAAAAGTGTCTTAAACGGCATAGTATATGTTATCTCGTATCTGCAATTCTTGTGTTATTCTCGCTCGGATGTTCATCGGGGGAAGACCAGACCGGAAAATTCGAATATCCTCCCGCACGGCGTGCCGATGTTGTCGACAATTATCACGGCACCCAGGTGGCTGATCCTTACCGCTGGCTGGAGGATCCGAATTCGGAGGAAACTCGGCGCTGGGTTGAGGCTCAAAATGAACTGACAGCAAAATTCGTGAATACACCCGCGAAACAGAAAATAAAAGAGCGATTGACCGAATTATGGGATTATCCCAAGTACGGTTCTCCCTACAAAGAGGGAGGGCGCTATTTCTTCTGGAAAAATGACGGCCTGCAAAATCAGGATGTGCTCTATTTGATCGAATCGCTTACCGACAAACCAATTTCGGTACTTGATCCTAATATGATGAGCGAGGATGGTACGGTTTCGGTCGAATTAAAGGATTTCAGTCCGAACGGGAAATATCTCGTGTATGCGGTTAAAGTAAGCGGAAGCGATGAGGAAATCCTGAAAATTCGTGATATAGATTCAGGAACCGACTTTGAGGAAAGCATAGAATTCACCAAATTCAGTGCAGTAGGCTGGAAGCATGATAATTCCGGCTTTTTCTATGACCGCTATCCCGATCCGGAGACAGTTCCGCAAGAAGATGTAAATAAATTCAACCAGGTCTATTTCCATAAGCTGGGCACATCCCAGTCCGAGGACGAGCTGGTTTTCGAGATGCCCTCGGATAAGGATCTCGGCTTCGCACCGCATGTAACCGATGACGGCCGGTATCTTATTCTGCATGTCTGGCACGGCACCGACAATGAGAACCGGATTTTTTACCGCCGAATCGGCGATGATGGAGATTTTGTCAAACTCCTGAATGAAGCGGACGCATCATACGATTTCGTAAATAACATCAGCACCGACTTTTACTTTAACACTGATCTGGATGCTCCAATGAACAGGGTTATCAGGATTGATATCAATAATCCGGAAAAAGAAAACTGGGTTGATATAATTCCCGAGCAGGAAAATGCGCTGGAAAGTGTGCATATGATAGACAACAAGCTGGTCGCTGTGTATCTTGAAGACGCCCATGATATGCTTAAGATTTTCGATCTCGAGGGCAATCTGTTGGCCGAGCCTGAACTTCCGACTATAGGCTCAGTGCACAGCCTGAAGGGAAAACGTGACCAGAAGGAAATGTTTTTCAAATTCTCGTCATTTCTTTATCCGGCCTATGTCTATCGCTTTGATTTCGAGGACTCGGAGATGTCGATCTTCCGTAAAACCGAAGTCGATTTCGAGCCTGAAAACTATGTTACCAAGCAGGTATTCGCCACTTCCAAAGATGGCACACGGATACCGCTTTTCATAACTCATAAGAAGGATATGCCAATGGACGGCAATAATCCGGCGCTTCTGTATGGCTACGGCGGTTTTAACAACAACCGGACGCCTTATTTCTCATTGACCAAATTAATCTGGATGGAGAATGGCGGGATTTATGCCATGGCTGCGCTCCGCGGCGGACGAGAATATGGCGAGGAATGGCATCGCGCCGGAATGCTCGAGAACAAACAGAATGTCTTTGATGATTTTATCGCCTGCGGAGAGTGGCTGATTGAAAATGATTACACCGACAGCTCACTCCTGGCAATTGAAGGTGGAAGCAACGGCGGACTTCTGGTGGCGGCGAGTATAGTGCAGCGGCCCTATTTATTCGGAGCGGTGCTCTGCCGGGTGCCGGTAATCGATATGCTCCGTTACCATAAATTCACTGTCGGGCATTTCTGGACCGGCGAATACGGCAATGCCGAGGTAAATCCGGAGCATTTCGAGTTTATGTACGCCTATTCACCCCTGCATAATATCGAAAAAGGCGAGTCATACCCTGCTACGTTGATAACAACAGCCGACAGTGATGATCGGGTGGTGCCGATGCATGGCAAGAAATTCGCGGCGGCCCTGCAATATGCCGACAGCGGAGACAATCCGATTTTGCTTCGAGTGGATACCAAGGCCGGGCATGGGCATGGCAAACCGACCTCGAAGAAGATCGAAGAGTATGCCGACATATATGCGTTTCTTTTTAAGGTGCTTGATATAGAATCTGTATATGAGGAATAAGTGAATAATAAGAAAGACAGCCTTTACGGCGAATCTGAAGCTGAATTCTTTAGAAAACGAGCCAAATCCTGGGATAAGCAGGATCTCCGGAAATTCGACCTGATGTCGAATCATATCGGAGGATGTAAACGTCTGGTGGAGATCGGTTGCGGATGGGGACAGTTTCTGGGGCTTGCCTCGAAGCAGGTGGATGAGGTCTGGGGCGTAGATGAAAGCGTGGAGATGACAAAGGGGATCGAAGACAACTGCCCGCAGGCGAAACTGGTAATTTGCAAGGCGGATAATCTCGACCTTCCGTCTGACCATTTCGATGTTGCCGTAACCTCCCAGATGCTGCATGAGGTTAAGCTTTTCGGCACATTGGATGAGCTCTACAAAAGCCTGAGTGAGATTAGAAGAGTGCTGGCATTTGGCGGGAAATATCTTCTTCTGGATCATCTGGATGCCGGTGATGGCAATGTCGATGTCTTTCTTCCGCCTGAAAAGATCGACCTATTGCAGGAATTCGAAAGCAAGTTCGAATATTATCGTGCGAAACACAGCGTAATGGCGGGAGATATAATCCGTATTCCCAAAAGAACATTGCAGGACTTTCTAACCAAAGATGTATTTTTGAATTCAGCCATGGAATCGATGGAGATGAACGAAACTCATAATGTCTTCACGCGCAAAGAGACCGAAGAATACCTTGCCGCTGTCGGTATGGAGATTGAAGACTGGATAGAGTTTATGGATATCAGCCATGACCTCTCCAAAAAGGATGGCGGATTTATCTCGGGCAAGCCCTGGATGCGGAAATTTTTGTGTGTGGCGGTAAAAAAAGAGTAGCTAAGCTTCGACCTTCCGGCGGCTTTTAGACTTTTCCCTGGTCTTTTCTATTATCTGGTTTACCCTGGGAAATTCCTTCTTGAAATCCTCGCGCAATTCCTTAAACGACTCCCTGTCCGGCCCGCTTCCGGCACGTTTTAATGCATTCAGCACAATTACCACAATATAGGCGGTCATAAAGGCCGCAAATCCCGCCAGAATAATTGCCGAAAGCCGTCTGGGGCCGGATTTGACAGTGGGCAGCGAGGGCTGGTCGAGCACTCTTACAACAGGTATATCCTTTTGGGCGTTGAGCTTGGCAAGTTCGTACTCCTGCCTCAGAGTTAGGTAGGTCTTGGTTTTAATTTCGATATCGCGCTGGAAACGCGCCAGCATCTTGAGGATTTCCGGATTACTGCTGGCAGCCCATCCACGATTCGAATTCTGGAATTTCTCCAGCTTGTCCTCTGCCTCCTTCAGCTCCTTTTCGATTTCCACAAGCTGCTTTTCCAGGTATTTCGATGCCTGCTTGGCCTGCGAGCGACGCTTATGAATATTATAGTTCTCGAGTTCGGTTATATATGCCTGTAAAACCGCCTGCGAGAGACGGGACGAGGTAGTCTCGACACTGACATCAATCACGCCGCTTTTTTTATCCATGGATACAGATGTAATCTTCGCCAATGATGCCAGAAGACGGTCGGGATCCCTGGTATCGAAATAATCGCGTAGATTGATATTTTTGTCATTAAGGGGATATTCTTTGTCCAGTACCGCATTGCGGATATGACGGGAACGCAGTATAACCGGAAAAAGCTCGGAGGAGTTTTCGTCCATATTCGTAAGGCCGTTCATCTGAGCCAGCTCCTGCAGGGCCGAGAGACGATCGCCCTTGCCGCTGGGGAGGATACGTGCATGCGAGCTGTACTTATTGGGAGTCAGAAACAGAATAATCCCGGCCAGAATCATCACAGCCACAGCAGTGCCCACGATCCATTTCTTATTCTTCAGAAACAAAACGGCCAGCTCGAAAAGATTGATGCGCAAAAACTCCCGTCCACGGGAATTCTCGGCCTGCTCCTCCGAATCATCGAGCCAGGGCATATTATCTTTCAAATCATCGCCTTTGGACATACCAATCCTATACTTATCCTATTATATTGCATGCAAATAAGCTGCCATTTCACCGGGCCTTGCGCGGTAAATTCCTAACTTGTAATAAGATAACATATTATAGGATTCTTGTTTGAGGCTGTATTGCATGTTTTTTGAGACTAATGAGATTTTGGGAAAGTTTTTCCAGACCCAATTGAAAAGACTTCTACGTTCATTCCAAATCTATGCATCATTTGTTCCGTCAGATTGTGCTCCGCCCCGGGCGGATTGTGATCTGACAGAACTTTTTATTGCTTCAAAAAACCGACTTATTTGCCCCGGCAAACTGCTTTTGCTCAAGCTTCCTATCATCCGCAGATAATATTTCCGTGACTTTTCGAAGATTATCCTCGGAAGTACCGAAAAATCTGTCAACCCTTTCGGAGACAAATTCCATGAAATTCTGCTTGAATTGCTCTTTTGAAAAGTGAAGGGCGTTATCGTGAATCACATTTCGGTCAAATTTCATTTTCTCGAATTGTCTTACGGTTTCGGAAATCGATTCCGGAGTCTGCTGATTAAAAAACAGGCCGGTTTTGTTTTCGACCACGGTCTCCAATGCCCCGCCCTTGCCGTAAGCAATAACCGGTGTTCCGCAGGCCTGAGCCTCGATTGGAACAATTCCGAAATCCTCCTTGGCGGCGAATACGAATGCTTGCGCTTTTTGCATATATTCTTTCACCACCGAGCATGGTTGATAGCCCAGCATCCCGACATTGGAACTTGCCTTGCTCCTGATATCTTCAAACTGAGGGCCGTCCCCGATTACCACCAGCCTTTTATCCGGCATCGAGGCAAACGCTTCAACTATCAAACCGATCTTTTTGTAGGGCACCATGCGCGAAACAGTCAGATAGAAATCTTCCTTCTGATCCACCGCATCGAATGCGAGCACATCAACAGGCGGATGTATCACAGTTGATTCACGGCGGTAACATTTCATGATACGGCGCGAAATGAATTTCGAATTAGCCACAAAATAATCGACGCCGTTGGAGGAGCGTGCATCCCAGTTGCGGATATAATGCAGTATAATTTTGGCGATTTTTCCCTTAATACCTCTGTTTAAACCGGAATCTCTAAGATACTGGTGAGTCATATCCCAGGCATAGCGTATGGGCGAATGCACATAGGATATGTGAAGCTGATCCGGCCCGGTGATTATGCCTTTGGCGACCGCATAGGAGCTGGAAATAACCAGATCATACTCCGAAAAATCGAACTGTTCGACTGCCAGAGGCATAAACGGCAGATAGGAGCGATATTTCTTCCTTGCCAGGGGCAAGCGTTGAATAAATGAGGTATGGACTTTTTTTCGATGAATAAAATCCCTGTCGTCTTCCGGAAGAAAGTCAATCAGCGAATACAGGTCGCTATGCGGGAAAAGATTTATGATCTCCTCCAGCACACGTTCCGCGCCGCAGTAGGTAACCAGCCAGTCATGCACTACCGCAATCTTTAATTTATCAGTATTTATCATAAGTATTCCGATTTTAGCCCTGTAAAGCGTATCGGCCTGAGTGCGGCATTCTTTGAGCCTTCATTCCAACTGCAATCAGCAAAATAAAAATCGCCGGGACATTATGCCAGTAGGTTAAAACATCAGCCGAAACCATATTGGATATAAGCGCAATCCACAACGCCAGTATCAGAATCCCGAAGTGCCTATTGAATCTGTACTGTATTATTCCGTCCCGCATTCCCGAGCCTATCAGGATTAAAAGCGCACAGAGCCCGAAGATACCCATCTCGAAGAGAGCCTGGTTGAAATTGTTATCCGGCAGGGCATCGTAATGGAGCTTCAGCGATTTATATCCCAGGCCGAACGGCCATGCCAGCGCCGAGCCCTTGTACAGATTTAATCCCTGCTCCCAATGAATTGTCCTGTGGCTGGATACGGTCTCGAAATCGCTTGAGAGTTCCGACAATCCGGTTACACGCTGTCCAAACTCGGATGCCGCCATGGCAATTAAATCATGATTCATATATTTGACTGCCACAAACGATCCCGCCACAACCAGAAGCACAGATACAAACGCAACTTTTATCAGTTTGCTCGGCTGTTTAAGAAGCGGAATCAACAATATCAGTGTGCCCAGCGCCGCCAGCACCAGTCCGCCGCGCGAGAGTGTCATCAAAAGCGCCAGTCCGGATAATCCGCCGGAAATAAAAGCCCATTTCGCCAGATCATGACGGTTGTAATAGAGCAGTGTCCAGATTGCTACCAGCACACTCACGCCCATGAAGCTCCCGAGCGAGCCGGAGTCGCCATGAGTTCCGCCGGCGCGAAATATTTCGAATCCGTCCTCGATAAAAGTCTGCGATTCCCTGAGTGAGATACCGTTCATGAACATAAAGACCGCTACCGCCGCGGTAAGCCCCGAGCCGATTAAAAACAGCCGGATGATCTTATGCGTCGGGTATTCGCGTAAGGTCTGACATGCAAGAATCACCGGCAGAAACATCTCGATCAGCCTGATAACTCTGAACATCAGTCCCGCAGATAATATCTGGGTTTGAAAGCTGAAGCTGATATAAGAAAGAACCGCCGCAGCTACAATCAGGAACATCCCCTTGACTATACCGCCCCTTATTTCAAATCCGGAGCGTGAGAGGTTATAGATAATCCTGATTATTGTCGGTATTGCCAGAAGATCGAGCATGGAAAGCTCTATAGGCCCGGCCGGAAGCGGAGGACATAACGGTACCAGTACCAGATATCCTCCCAGAAGCCAGAGAGGCCGGTTAATCGAGAGATAGACCGCCAGGCAGAGCAGCAGGCTGACGGGTATGAAAGCGAACAGGTTCATGGAACTTCTTAATGCGGGACTTTGGGTCCCAGGATATTGCTGTATATCTTTGTAATCTTGTCGATAATTGCCGGGAATGAAAATTTCTCCACGGCAATTTGGCGTGCACGCTTGCCCATCTCCATTCGCTTTTCTTTATCATCTATCATAACGCCCAGGTATTCCGCGAGACCGTCACAGTCCTGGGGCTTATATAAAAGTCCCGACTTATCAGGCTCCACCAAAGCCTGGCTGGCGGAAATATCCGAAGCCACCGCGGGAATACCGCAGGCCATACCCTCGAGAATTGAATTGGAAAGCCCTTCCCACAGGGACGACATTACAAGCACATTTGAAGCCCTGAGATAATCCACCACATTCGGCTTCTTGCCGAGGAATTTTGCTGTGGTCAGGTTATTCTCTTTATGATATGCCCGTATTTCATCTTCGCTGGTATAAACCTGGCCGTTGGAATCGCCCAGAAGAATTAGCTCCATTTTGCTGTGATCGTATTTATCATGAATTTTATGCCAGCCCTTGAGAAGTGTAATCAGATTCTTTTCGATGGCAAAGCGTCCGGCATATACGAAGATAACTTTTTCCTTCGGCAGTCCCAGCTTTTCGCGCAGAGCCAGCTTCTCATCCTGTGATGCCGGGTAAAAACGGTCGGTGTTGATGCCGTTGGAAACATCGGAAACATGCTCTACTCCCACATCCCGCACACGGCGCTGTATTTCCGGCGAAATCGCCAGTACATGACTGGCATTTTTGAGCATCTGCCGGCGCACGATCCTGAGTGCGGGTAAACATACCGGACGAATGACATTTCTTGTCAGCCAGCTTCCATTTTTGTTAACCAGATTGTAGCCGTTGCCCGCGCCGGAGTAGTTGAGAAAATTGGGATTGGGCGGTTTGACTATATAGGGCCTGCCGGTAAACTTTTTGGCCGCAATCGCCGCCCATTCAAGCGGATTGTTGCCGTGGCAGTGCACCAGATCGTAGCTGTCCTTATTTTTGACCAGCCACCTGAAGGCCGGAATAGTCGACTTTAGCTTATCCTCTCCGGTGGTACCGCTGTATGGCAAACGGGTAATCTTTACACCCTCATGAATCTCCTCAGGGGGATAGGATTTATCGCTTTGCCGTGTCAGAACGCTGATATCGTAACCGCGCTCGATCAATTCCTTGCTTACACGCAAAGCCTGTTTTTCTGCTCCGCCGAGTACCGGATAGAACTGATCTATCAGCATCAGAATTCGAGGTGAATCGGATTTTGGCTGAGATTCTATATCAGTTACTTCTTCGATAATCTGTTTTTCTGCCACTGGCATTATTTTTCCTCCTTAATAAAACCCCTCAATAGAAGCATCGGATATTCAGCAACCGGATTTAAGCCCATGTACTAGTTTTCATATACTTTTGTGCACCATCTCGGATACAGCATACCGCGCCTTGCCGGTGTTGGATGTTTCGATTTCGCTCACGAATTCATATTCAATTCGGCAGTCATCGCCCATTACGATTTTGATTTTGTTATTTATTTCATCCTGCATTTGCGTAAATGCATCCCTGTTGCCAATCAGCTTGATTTTTATATGGTCGTAGTCCTTTTGAATTACCTGGAATTTTTCCACTCCTGCTTCCTTTCTATAAACCCCCAGGAGCTGGGCAAAATATATCGGCGTAACCGCCCTTCCATCTCTTGTTCTGAAGAAGTCACTGGTCCTGCCGCTGACCGAGGCCAGCCGCGGAAAGCTTATACCGCATTGGCATTTTTCCGGCTCTCGCATGATGCCCACATCTGCGATCTTGTATCTAATAATCGGCATTGAATAATTATCCAGGCTGGTAACTACAATCTCGCCTTCCTGGCCCGGCTCGCAGGGATTTCCGTCAGAATCCACAACTTCAGCATGTATGTGTCCCCAGAAGATATGCATTCCGTCATGAGCGGGGCATTCGGATGCTATGGCCCCGACCTCGCGGCTGCCATAATGATTGAAAACCCTGCACTGAAAGACATCCTCTATTTCCTCCCGCATATAATCGAAAAGCGTCCCGGCAGTCGGATGGATAACGTTTTGCGACTCGACATGAATGTTATTTTTTCGGGCGAAACATGCAAGCTCATAGATAGCGTCGGCATAAGCACGAATCATAGCTGGCTTGTGGCGATTCATAAGCTGAATGTAGCGCGCCATATCATCCGGCGTCATCTTATAGCAGTTAATCATGATACGATTTCGCAGAAAGTCTCCCACATAACTGGAAAGCGGCTTCTTGCCCTCGAACGTATCCCTTTCGGCGCCCCATAAGATGATTTCGCTGTCGTATGGACCGACCCCCCTCCAGCTTTTGGCGAGTTCGAAGCAGGCCAGGTTGGAAATAAGGTACTCCCGATCCTGCATTATTCTGGTCGGCTCTCCGGTGGAACCGCCGGAGGAGTTCATAAATGACCCCCGCTCCTGATGATCTCTGGAATAAAGCTTAGCTCCCAAACTGCGAACAAGGTCCTTTGTCAGAAATGGTATCTGCGCCAATTCCTCGATAAAATTTATCTCTATCCTGCCCTTTTTCAAAAGCTCTGTTTTGCCGAGAGCTTCATTGTAGTACTCAACATTTTCATAGGCATGGTTGAGCAGATTATTCAGCTTTTCAAGCTGAAGCTTCTGCAACCGCTCGGGATGCAGGCTTTGATATTCTTTCAATTCTTTCAATCTATGCATGATCTTTCTGCGATTTCTATAGCAGATCAATCTCAATATTTTCTGAAATGAAACCATCTAAACCTTCACTTCCTCGCTTTTGAGCTCATCAACAGTTTCTTGTAATGCTTCATTGACCGGACTCTTTCTGCGGAAAAATCTGTGAACAAAATTTCGCACAAAATCTTTCTCATCATTATCGAAGAACTTGTGCCAGCAGATTACGGCCGATCCGGCCAGCATTAAGATTGCAGCTGGGATATTTACAGCTGGTCCCGTGACAGCCGAGAGAAGGAATCCCGCGCCCATCATAAAGGCCGACCATACGATCAAATCGAATTTGAATTTTGGCTTAAGGCCTGAAAGCATCGATGATAACCGCCTGAATATTATCAGATAAAGCCCAAGGTCGATTGCAACGCGTATAGTCCATGCAATCGCGGCACCTAATATTCCCAGGTATTTGACCATCAGATATAGCATTACAAGGTATATCGGCAGTTCTATCATGTGCAGTTTGGCGGTAATATCGGGACGTCCCATCGCCTGAACCGCACTCGAGGGTACCTGCCCGATCGAATTAATCAGCTTGCCCAGCGCCAGAAGCTGCAAAACTATAGCGCTGTGGATTACAAAATCTTTTCCCAGCCAGATACCCAGAATAGGCTTGGAAAGCACAATCAACACAAAGATTGCCGGCACAAGGATCATCAGAAGGTATTTTATGGCTCTATCAAAAAGCTGCATGAATTTTTCATGCTGCTCACGGGCATACATACTCATAGCCGGAAAGGCCACAGCCAGAACACTTCCTGTAATAATAAGAATCTTGGAAACCAGCTCATACGGAGTGACATAATACGCCACCGCCGCCATGGTAACCATCGCGCCTATGATGAACCGATCCATGTATGTCATAATCGGCCAAATCAGATGAGACAGGGTCAGCCATCCGCCATAGCTTAAAAGCTGTTTAATCAGAGCTAAATCGGGGATCGAAGGTCGAATCATACCCGGCAAAGTGCGCATACAAAAATACATATAGGCCAGAAGTCCCAGAAGACGGCTGCCTATCAGCACTGCCACAATCGGAAAGAGGCTGTGGGAAAAGGGCAGTACCATAAGCGGAGCTATGAAGGCGGTCAGATAGGTCGGCACCTTGATATAATTGACGATATCAAAACGCTGCTGAGCCTCCAGAATACCCCGTGCGCCGGTGGTCATCGAGACAATCGGAATCGAGAAGGCCAGAAGGTAGAAGGCGTCAATCGACTCTTCCAGAAGAAATGAGGGTATATTAAGCACACTGTTAACCAGCCAGGGAGTGAGTAAAATAGCGATAGCTGTGCCCAAAACACCGAATCCGGAAAGCATCAATAGCGAAGCCCAGATCAGCCGTCCGGCCATCTTAGAGTCGCCCAGACCCAGATACTCCGCCACGAATTTAGTCGTGGCGCGTCCGAGGCCCATATCAAACAGGCTGAAATAGCCGACCACCATCCAGGCCAGGGTCAAGATCCCGAATCTTTCCACTCCCAGGGCGCCGATTATGATCGGGATCGTGATAACCGCAACAACCATCGGGATCAGATGCCCGGCCAAATTGAAAACCGTATTTTTCGCCAGAAGTTTGCCGGTTAGCTTAAGCGGCGCAGAACAGCTTTGCTCAACGGTCTTTCCGGAATTGTCCTTATGCATTCTGATATACCTGCCGAGGGAAAAATTTCATGGTTAATCTCTTCCCTGAGTTTTAGTTGGCTGTAATTCCTATTACCTATCTTTTTCTTTCGGCATTTTGAAACAGATTATTACCACCTATCCAAAGAAAAACAGTTTGTTCCAGTTTGAAATTATAAAGCACTTGATGTTTTAGATAAACGCCGATAGATTTTGTCTCTTTAATTCTGGCAAATTTTACATTTTTCGGATTTCCTGCCGATATTTTAATTAACAGCGGGGAATCTTTAAGTCATGAAAATTAAAAAAATATCCGATGTCGATGGCTGCCTGGACGGGCTTATAATGAAAAAGGTCGGCTTCGACCAGCCCGTAGATGAGAAGTTCTATGCCTTTATGGGACAATTCGGGGAGCTTGAATATCATCCGGATTTCGCCCGGCCCTATTTTAGAGTAGATGTCGAAAAAAGCTTTGTTTTAAAAGGTGTCGAAGGAAATTCCGAGATAACTCTAATATTATCCCGCGAAAATCCCGATAAATCTATTACACACTTTAAAAATCTGTTGGAAGATTATCAGAGTAGCAAAATCGGGATTGCAGAATAAATGAATCCGCAGTTTAAACGGGGCTGATAAAATGGATAGTCAGTTATCATCAACTTCAGAAGTAAATGTTTTGACTTCGGAAAGATCGAATGTAAAGTTCGAAGCGGTGCGTGAGTTCGATCTGAAGAGAATGCGTCATTATCTTAACGGTACACAGACCGTGCTCCACTGTCATCATTACGCCTCCTTATTCACCCAGCTTGCCTGCGATGCCAAGCATTTAAACGGGCCGGCGCTTCTCTCTGAAGCGGCCGCTGAAACACTTTACCCGATCCTGAAGGATTACTATATAAACAATCATATAATGGAATTTTCCGACAGAATCTCGATAGCCGAGCAGTATTTCGCATTCATTGGTCTGGGCAATATCAGATTCGAGTTTGCACCCGAGCGAGGGACTGCAATCCTCAGGCATTCTCATATAGATGAGGGCTGGCTCAAGAAATGGGGCGCTAACACGGAACGAGTTAATTTCATTGGCGAGGGATTCATACGAGCCGCCAGCGTTGCAATCTTCGATTTAAGAATCGACGCCGAAATTACAATAAAAGAAACCCAAAGTATCGTTATGGGCGCATCCAGATCAAAATTCGAAATCAAATGGCGGGGGCATTATGCTGGATAGAGTTAAAGCTATAGAGGATTTTTCCAAAATCAGGGTAGAGGTGAACTCTCTGGGCCTGATACCGGCCTTCGGGGTAATGATTCAGAACCTGCCTTCCGGATTCTGGAACCGTTTCTCGCGCAAAATTCTCGATGCGGCCGGAGAGGATCTTTTCGATGCAACCGAGGCGCTTCTGGAAAATGCCGCCGCGGAATGCGGCTATCATACCGGTTACGGCATTATGACATCCGATGAGTTCGAGGCGGTTTTAGGCCCGCATATAAAAGATGACAAACAGGGACTGCTTCACGGTCTTTATGCCGTCTTCTGCGCCTGGGGATGGGCTGATGCCGAGATAGTGGAACTGGTCCCGTTTGAAAAAATGATCGTTCATGCCTATGACTATTATGAATCGGATATCGATTCTAACGAAAGACATTTCGCATATATGATTAAGGGAATCTCCCGAGCCTTTATGGACTTAGCCTTCAGCGAGCCCTATCCCAACGGTCTGGGAGGTTACTCATGTGTTCAGACAAAGGGGATTGAAAAAGGGGACGATTACGGGGAATTCATCGTAAAGCCCGCAAATCCAATCGATTAGCCCGCTTCAGCCGAAACCAGATATCTATTACACTACGTTAATCCTTCCGAAAAAGCCTGTGCTTAGGGCTTTTTATGCTTATTATGGGGATCATATCTTTTCTGAAATTACTTGCGAATTGCGTTCAAAGCCTTATATTTTAATCGAATAAGCATATTGCGTCTGGTAAGAATACACACCCTATATAGCGGCTTGCGCCAAAAAGGAAGCCTGTTATAAGGCCACGGAAGGCAGCAAGCATAGGCGAATGATATGCGCAAGGCACTTTAAAAGAAGCTCTTCGGAGCTCGCGGGGGAATATTCATTATAGGAATACTTATCTGTTTCGCATTTTAATTAGAAATTTTTGAGACGCAAAAAATATATCTTTAAGCTATAATGCCCTCTGGGCTGGGAGGAAGTATGAAACGAATTATAATGCTATTTTCAGTTTGCATCCTGATTTCCTTCGCGGGCAATCTGGCCGCGCAGGATTCGGATTGCGACCCCCCTCAAATTTTATGCCCCGAAACGCCGTTTGAGCTGACTATGTGCGGCGCCGGAGAGGTCTGTATCGATCTGCCGGTAATCGAAAGCAGCTCACCCTATAATGTTTTTGCTCCGAATGCCATAGTCAATAAACGCGCCAGCACCATGTGCTATCCGGTCGATTCATCGGGCACTTATATCTTTACGATAATCGCCCAGAATGAATGCGGTGCGGACACATGCGAGGTCACGGCAATCGTGACTATCAACGAGCCGCCTGTGATCGACTGCCCGGCAGAGGCTTTTTCGAGAACATTATGTGAACCGGACTCAATCTGTATTGACCTCCCCATCGCCGACGCTGACGATGTTACATTATCGGGAGGAGTATGGTCCGAAGGAAAATTCTGCTTTGATGCCGATTTCAGCGATACTTATGTATTTCTGGTAACGGCTTCCAATGGCTGCGGCACAGTTGAATGCGAGCTGACATTCGATGTGGAAATTATTGATCCGCCGGTTATCGACTGTCCCTTAGTCGAGCTTTCGGAGACTATATGTGGTCCGGGCGAGGTCTGTATCGATCTGCCGATATCGAATTATGATGATGTTGTGGTTGACGGCGATGCGGTCTGGAACGAGGACCAGCTCTGCTTCACCGCTGAAACAAGCGGCTTCTACACCTTCACGGTTACCGCTTCAAATGAATGTCATACAACTGAATGCGGTGTGGGAATCAATGTCACGATTCTGGATGCGCCCTTTATAACTTGTCCCGAAGAGCCGATTGAACTCCTGCTTTGCGAGGAAGGGCAGACAGGTATCTATCTGCCGATCTCCTATCCGGGAGAAGTAACAGTTCTTCCCGGCGGGCCGGGAACATTCTGGCAGAGCGATACTCTTTACTTTGATGTTCTGGAAACGGGACCGCTGGCATTTACGGTTATTGCCGAGAACCTCTGCGGAGCGGATACCTGTGAGGTAAATGTTGCGGCTGTGATCGGCACTGTGCCGATGATCTCATGTCCGGAAGATACCGCCGAATTCCTGCTTTGCGAGCCGGATACGATATGTGTCGATCTGCCAATCGAAAACCCGGGAACCGTAACGGTTGAAGGTTTTGATGCAACCTGGGAAAATGGCCAGCTCTGTTTCGAGCCCAATTTCCCCGATGTAAGCGGCTCCCATACCTATTATAACTTAACAGTAATAGCAGAAGATTTGTGTGGCGCAGACACCTGCAACTTTGTCGTTTATGTAAGAACCCTGATAGCTCCGGAAATCGATTGCCCCGAAGATACAGTCGAGGCCGAATCGTGTCTCGGAAGCTATGTCAGAATACCGGTTCATGTAATGCATATTGCTGAAATTACCGTTGAAGGCGGAGAATACGAAAGCGGCGAGGTTAAATTCGTGGCCGACACTTCGCAATTGCGCTTTATTCGTGTGATTGCCTCAAACGAATGCCATGTGGATACATGTGAATTCTATGTTGACCTCACGGTTATTCCGCATCCCAATCCGGAATTCAGCATCGACTCGACCTCGCAGGGTGTAAGCCCGGTAATCGTTTACTTCAGCAATGATACCGAGGTAACCGACGATATGACATTCGAGTGGGATTTCGGCGACGGTGAAACCAGCACCGAATTCGAGCCGTCACATGCCTATGATTCCAACGGCTGCTATGATGTTAGTCTGGAGGCCATAAATCAATGCGGAACAGCAAAGCTTACCAAGCATGATTTCGTCTGCATCACAGATGCCCAGATCGTTATCCCCACCACCGAGTGGATTTTGATCTATTGCGAGGCTCCGATGCTTGATGAGGCGCCTCTTGAACCGGGCGATATTATCAGCGCCTACGATCCTCAGGGCGTGCTTTGCGGTATGGGTATGGTCAATCAGGACGGAAGCTATGGCTTTCTGCCGATCTACCGTGACGATCCTACCTCCCCGAATGTCGACGAAGGCGCGGAGCCGGGCGATCCGATTTCATTCGAAATTAACTTCGAGCCGGTCTATGCCACTCCGCAGGTGATCTGGACTGAAAACGGCGACCGTATAGAGGTCTGCGAATTCTCGACCGAAAAATGCGCCAGCATAAACATCACAATGAGCTGGACCCTTGTATCATGGAATGTAGCATATACCGCAGAAATCGAGGACTTCGTTGATCTTCTGGGCGGCCCGGAATGCGTGGGAGTCATCCTCGGATTCGACCAGGGCGCTCTGACATACAATCCCCTCCTGCCGCAATTCTCGACTCTG
>WJIM01000166.1 GCA_014730285.1 Candidatus Zixiibacteriota bacterium | reverse complement strand
TTAGCGCCTGTTCGGGCGTGTCGCCCAGATTATCCGAGCCGCGTCCCCAGAAAACCAGGGCAAACATTACAAAAATGACCGCACTTATGCCAAACATAGTCCTCGCCGGATTCATTTATTCCCTCCTGATATGAATTTTGCAAAATAATAGCATATTATATTTGTCGGAATTCAGGATTGATGATTGAAGGCCGGCCTGGCGGATTTTGGAAAAGAAATTTAAATTCTGATCTGCAGACTTTTAAATCTGACTCCAATATCAATGGCAATCGAACCAGCCATAGGACGGTATTGATTTCGCAACGGTAAGAGGACTTAATGGCGGCAGCTTCTTTGTGGAAAGGCTGGGCCGATTCAATCACTGTTCCTCTATGAATCCTTACTATTACGGTGCAATTAGGACTTAATTGCATTTATATTAATCTTGAAAATCCGGAACTATAATCGTATTTTGATTAAAAGAAAAACACTGCAATTTGGCATAAACTTTTCGAAGACAGGAGGCGCTTTATGCCGGATGAACCGGTTGGATGTGCGCGGCCGACAGGGACCGTACTTGGTCAGGATGCGCCATCCGAGGAGAAATCTGAAGAACAACCAAAGACAGGAGTAGAAAGCATGGCTATGGTAAAAGTGGGAGGAAAGGCCCCCGATTTCGAGGCTCCCGCATATCACAAAGGGGAATTTATAACTGTCAAGCTGTCCGATTACCTGGGTAAATGGGTGCTTATATGTTTCTATCCGGGTGATTTCACATTTGTTTGACCGACTGAATTGTCGGCGGTCGCCGGCAAGAAAGATCAGCTCGATGAACTGGGTGTCGAGATCCTTTCGGTCTCGACCGACTCCGCATTTGTCCACAAAATCTGGGAAGAAGTTGAACTCAAGAAGATGACCAAAGACGGCATACCGTGGCCGATGGTGTCTGACGGCGCCGGGAATCTTGGACGGGTTTACGGCGTGTATGATGAGGCCAACGGCGTCAATATACGCGGGAGATTCCTGATTGATCCGGACGGTGTGGTTCAGGCCATGGAAGTTCTTACCCCTCCTGTCGGCCGTAAGTTCGCAGAAACTATACGGCAAATCCATGCCTTCCAGCATGTACGCAAAACCAAGGGCGCCGAGGCCTGTCCCGCGGGATGGGAACCCGGCAAGAAGACCTTAAAACCGGGACCCGACCTTGTCGGACGAGTCTGGGAGGTCTGGCAGCCCGAAGACGAATAGAGAGTAACGAAAAACTGGCCAGGGTTTTATATTTTTGGCCGAAATATACTTTATGAACGGCGCAGGTAATCATGTGCCGTTTTTTATATTCCATTTCAATGGATTCTTATTCTTTGGCTTTGAACAGCTTTTCCGCCTTCTCGGCTGAGGTGATGATTCCGCGGATCATGGCCGAGCTGAAGCCTGAGTGTTCCATGTTATTCAGGCCGGCGATTGTACATCCGCGCGGAGTGGTGACCTTGTCGATTTCTGTCTCGGGATGATTGGGATTACCGTTTAAAAGTGCGGCCGCGCCTCGTGCGGTCTGGGATGCCATTGCCAAAGCCTCCACCGAATGGAAGCCGATCTCTATTCCTCCCTGCGAGGCGGCGCGTATGGCCCGGAAGAAAAAGGCAATTCCGCAGGCGCAGAGTGCAGTGGCCGGAACCATCAGCTCCTCGGATATAACCAATGTCTGGCCGACAGAATCGAATATCGAGCGCGCTTTATCCAGCGCAATGTTGTCTGAAGAATCAGCACAAAGACAGGTCATCGATTCGCATATCCCCACCGCAATATTTGGCATAACCCGGATCACAGGCATACCATTGCCAATAATCGACTTAATGTCCGTAATCGAGGCTCCGGATACTATGGAGAAGATTATATGGCGCTTTTTATCGAAATGCGGGGAAATCTCCTCCAGCACACCAACCAATTGCTGAGGTTCGACAGATATTAGAATAATATCCGATTCTTCGACAGCCTGGATATTATTGCCGCTGATCTTGAATCCTTCTTTTTCCATATTTTCCAGATAATGTAAACGGCGCCGTGTCAGGATTATCTGATTAGGGGCAAATCTTTTGGATTTGATAAGTCCGCGTGCAATAGCACATCCAATATTGCCGCCGCCTATGATAG
Organism: Candidatus Zixiibacteriota bacterium; assembly: GCA_014730285.1. Classification (GTDB taxonomy): domain Bacteria; phylum Zixibacteria; class MSB-5A5; order JAABVY01; family JAABVY01; genus JAABVY01. Next base: position 4,535 of record WJIM01000166.1, on the reverse strand, counting down.
CTAGATTTTCACCGATAGTCATTTTTAGCCTCTGGATTATATTGTCTATTCTTTATTGACGGCAGATTATTCCTAAAACTTAGCCTGACTGCAATTTGTATAATATTTAGAAGAGGTTTTTGTCGCATAATCAGGCAAAAAAAACGATTATCATTGACAGAATATTAAATTACGGTATATTTAAAATAGGATAAGAGTCAGCACATGGCGCGTTTTTTGCTGTGCTATACAGACACGAGATTTATATATGGTTACAAACCCTGTAAGTTCTGACAAATCAACAATTTCTGAAGATAACGGCAACTCTTGCATGCTTTATTCTGAAAATCTGGAGAAATCATTTAAACACCGTAAGGTTGTTGATTCGGTTTCGATTGATGTTAAATGCGGAGAGGTGGTTGGTCTTCTGGGACCCAACGGCGCCGGTAAAACCACAACCTTTTATATGATAATAGGTTTTATCAATCCCGACAGAGGCCGGGTTAAAATCGATGATGTCGATCTTACCAGTCTTCCGATGTTTAAGCGGGCGCGGAAAGGTATCGGATATCTGGCCCAGGAACCCTCGATATTCAGGAAACTCTCGGTTGAGGATAATATCAGCGGGATTTTGCAGATGCTTAAGCTGCCTAAAAAAGAGCGTACGGAAAGACTGGAGAATCTTCTGGAGGAACTGGATATCAAGGACTTACGGCATAATTACGCCTATACATTATCGGGCGGCGAAAGGCGTCGTGTGGAAATAGCGCGTGCTCTGGCATTGAATCCGACCTTTATGCTGTTAGATGAGCCGTTTGCGGGAATCGACCCGATTGCGGTCGAGGATATTCAACGGATAATCGAGAAATTGAGGGAGAATAATTTCGGGATTCTGATTACGGATCATAATGTACGCGAGACACTTTCGATAACCGATCGGGCCTATATTATGTGTGATGGCAGAATTTTGAAATCGGGAACGGCTGATTATCTTGCCAACGACCCGGAGGCTCGAAAGGTTTACCTTGGAGAGAAATTCCGTTTAAATTAGTGTAGCGGGGTGCCGATAACTATATTAGGACTTGTAGAGAAGGATTAAAATCTTGTATCTTACTTTAAGGCAATAAATTAACATGAAACTTGGATTACAGCTAAAACTCAAACAGACTCTTGCTCCGCAACTGATTCAGTCGCTTAAGATGCTTCAGATGCCGCTTTTGAAGCTGGAACAGGTTCTGCGGCATGAGCTTTCGGTCAATCCCCTGCTGGAAGAGGAAGAGGTTCTGGAGCCTGAACTTAAGGATGATGATTTTTCGGAAAATACTCTTGATGACTCCGATCCTTTAATGGATCCTCAGATGACCAAGGGGGATATGGACTGGGAGTATTATCTGGGGGATGACGCCCAGGATTATGTTTTCCGCCGCATGAAGGAAAAACGCGAGGAATGGCAGACCAATACTCCGGCGCTGGAAAAAACTCTTTATGAACATCTTACGGATCAACTGGCGCTTTTGAAGCATACCGAGGAAGAGTTTAATATCGGCGAATTTATTATCGGAAATATAGATGAGTCCGGATATCTGAGTTGCGAGCCGGAGGAGATTGCCGAAATCCTGAAGGTTGAACCTGAGAAAGTTACCGAAATCCTGCAGAAAATACAGCTTTTTGATCCGCCCGGAGTGGGCGCGCGCAACCTCAAGGAATCGCTGTTGGTTCAGCTTCGGGAAAAGGGCCTGGAGAATTCCCTGGCCTGGAAAATTATCGATCAGTTTTTCCATGAATTAGACCGCAAATCACCGTTGCAGCTTTCAAAAGCGCTCAATGTTCCGGTGGAACGGATTAACGAGGCCATGAATAAGATCAAGTCGCTTTCGCCTCATCCCGCCTCGGGAAAATTCGTAACCGCCGCCAGCACGGTTATTCCCGATCTGGTGGTCGATAAAATCGATGGTGAGTATATCGTATATCATAACGATAAATCTGTGCCGCGTTTAAGGATAAATGCTTCTTACAAGGCTCTGCTCAAACGCAACAAGAAAACGCCTCAGGATACCAAGAAGTATGTGCGCGAGAAGCTGGAGCAGGCGCGCTGGCTTTTAAACGCTATTAACCAGCGCCGCACGACGATGATAAATGTGATGCATGCCATCATCGAAAAACAGTATGATTTCTTCGAGAAGGGTCCGGATTATCTTAAGCCGATGATTATGGAGGATATCGCCCGCAAAGTGGATATGAATGTTGCCACTATTTCGAGGGTATCCAACGGCAAGTATGTGCAGACTCCCCAGGGTGTGTATGAGATAAAATATTTCTTCAACAGCGGTCTGCAGAGAGATGACGGCGAGGCCATGACCAAGCGCCGTGTAAAACAGCAGATCGAGAAGCTGATTAACGAAGAGAATAAGTCAAAACCCTACTCCGACCAGGAGATACATCGCAAACTCAACGAAGAGGGCATAAAGATAGCCCGAAGAACGGTAACCAAATATCGTGAAGAGCTCAAGATACAGCCGGCACGATTCCGTAAAATGGTGCCCAAAGAAAACGGTTGACAAAATGCCGCATTTTTCTGATTTTTTGAATGTGGCCTTTAAATCAGTTATATTTCCCCGCCCCATATACCAAGGTAGCCAATTTGATGAATAGTTTGCATGCTATAGTTCTATTTTCATGTCTAAAAATAAATGGGGGTGATTTATAATTTAGGATCAAAGTACAAAACCTTTAATTCCGTTATTGCGTTTAATTATTGAAAGGAGGCTCATGGGATGATGCCGACAGCGCATCATTCGGAATACCCCGAATTTTAAAGGGATTGCAAGAAACCTGAAATATTGTAAGACCTTATGATTCCGGAAAGTTTTGAATAAAAGAAGAAAGGAGTCCGGAATGAAAGTCAACATCACCGCAAGGCATTTCGATCTAACCAATGAGTTAAGGGCAAGAGTAGAGGATGAGGTTGAAAAACTGAAACGATATTTCGACCATATTATATCGGCGAATGCCGTTCTGGCGGTCGAGGGTTACCGGCACATGGCGGAAATCAGCGTCAAGGTGTCGCGCTCGACTCTGACCGGAACAGGTGAATCTGACCAGATGCAGGTTTCAATCGAGCAGGCTATGGACAAGCTTACCGGACAGCTAAAGAAATACAAAGGCAAGCTGAAAGACCGTCAACAGAAACAGGTCTCGAAGGAAAAAACTGCCATACCTGATTTGACCAAGGATGATGATATTACTCTGGACTATTAGAGAATGAGCGAGCTGACAGTAGAAAAAATATATAAGCAGTGCAGGGAGATGTTCGAGCTGTATCTCCTGACCGAGGAGGAGGGCCTTAAGAAAAAGATCCCCACCCCGGCCATAAACCGTCCCGGCCTTGCCATCGCCGGGTTCACACTGCGTTTCGCGAACAACCGCGCCCAGATTCTGGGCGAAACCGAACTGGCATACCTCAACAGCTTAAGCCGTGAGCAGAGGCTGGATCAGCTCGACAGTATGTTCCGATGCGATATGCCGTTTCTGATCGTGACCAAGGCGATCAATCCGCCTCCGGAGCTGGTGGAGATGGGCAATAAATTCAACACTACCGTATTCCAGACCCGTCTCTCCACCGCCGATTTGATCATGCGCTTGAGCGGATACCTTGACGAGTACTTCGCGCCGTTTATCAATACCCATGGCACCCTCGTAGATGTCTACGGTGTGGGTATGCTTTATACCGGCAAGAGCGGTGTGGGCAAGTCTGAATGCGCGCTCGACCTGATCGAGAGAGGTCATCGTCTGGTGGCCGATGATATGGTGCGGATCACCAAGAAGGGTCCTAACTATATCGTGGGAAGCGGCAACGATCTCCTGGGACATCATATGGAGGTGCGCGGCATCGGCATCATCGATATCGAGCGGCTCTTCGGAATCCGTTCGATTCGGATGCAAAAACGTGTGGAATGCGAGGTTCGTTTGCAGCTCTGGGACGAAACCACCGACTATGAGCGTCTGGGTATCGAGGAGATGTACACCACTATTCTGGGCGTGGAGATACCGATTATCACAGTTCCGGTCTCTCCCGGCAAGAATATTACGGTGATCTCGGAGGTTATCGCTATGAACCAGATGCTTAAGGTTTACGGTGAGAACACGGCCCAGCAGTTTTCGCGCAAGCTGTCCGAACGGATGCAGCGCCGTCAGCTCGCAACCCGAGAATATCTACAGTCCGACTTCGAGTAATATCGGATATCAAGATTTAGCTTATAAAAAGCAGGCCTTTTATAAGGGCCTGCTTTTTTTGTGTACTCTATGGCTGGGTGCCCCATCCCCGTCAGGGGTGGGATATATTCGTGCGTGGAGTACGTCCTCGTGCTCCGCGAATTTTATTTCCTACATGAAATGTAGGTTTAGGGGGCATACTGTTATGGTAAGTTATTATTTTAAGGAATCTTTTGGGGAATTTTATGAAATTTGAATTGTAAAGCATTATAAACGGGATTATATTAATATCACATCCACATTCAAACTGGAGCGCCGGTACAAATGAATAAAATGCATTTTTT
>WJIM01000019.1 GCA_014730285.1 Candidatus Zixiibacteriota bacterium | reverse complement strand
GATGATCGAAATGGAATGCCTTTTCACGAAATGCCTCCCCGTCTCATTTATTAATACCGACGGCGTAGTGTGCAGTTCGTTTAATTAGAATCTGAATGACATTGTCACATAAATATTTTCACCGAATTCACGGGCAAGGTTTTCATTCGATTTCGATTCGATCTTAAGGCCAACCACATCAGGATGCCTGTCACGTATCGCGCCGCCGACTGTGATAATATCCCAGAACCATGTCCCAAAGAAAAGGGCGAATGAAACACCGCCTATAACCTTGCCCTCGGTTTTAACATCCGAATTTGACATTGACGAGCCGAATTCAGCCATTGCATAGAAAAATAATCCCACCAGGCTCAGGAGCTCCAGCCCCAGAAGAGTCAGTCCCCTCTTTCCATTTCCGGCATACATATTCCCCGCACCATGCACAAAAAATCCCGGCACAATTGCGACAAAGTAACCAAGCATCAGATCATCCTCGAATTCTTGATACGCCTCCTGGGGATCATACCATGACCAGACTTCGGAGTCTCCGGAGTCATCCTCGGAATCATCATTCAACGCCAGACTCCAGTATGACTCAGCCATAAGAGAAGATGTCAGGCACAGGATTAAAATTATGACGATAAATAATCTGGCGATTTTCATTTGTGTCTCCTGCTATTTCAGTGTCAACTGAAATATAGCTCTATGTAATATCAACGCAAGATATAAATCTATCCATCTCAAACCGACTTCGGTTGACTTTTATCCCTCGATATAATATTTTCCCTGCAATTATGAGTACAAAACCAAATGTCGGATTAGTGGGGGTTGGGCATCTCGGAAGGATACATCTCCAGAAACTGCAACAAATCGAGACCTGCAACTTTGTCGGCTTCTATGATATAGACGGCGAAAAATCGGAGAAAATCGCAGAGGAATCCGGGGCATATTCGGCCGAATCACTTGCCGATATCATCGAAAAATCGGACATAATATCGGTCGTGGTGCCCACCCATGACCATCACAAAGTCGGCCTCGAAGTTCTTGAGTCCGGCAAACATATATTCATGGAAAAACCGCTGACCGAAACCGCGGAACAGGCTGAGGAATTAGTCGAGATGGCTACTCAAAAGGGACTCAAATTCGGGGTGGGACATATCGAACGCTTCAATCCGGCGGTGCAGGCTATGGTAGGCAAAATCGGCAAGCCGATGTTTATCGAGGCTCATCGGTTGAATCCCTTTAATCCGCGCGGTCTCGATGTTGCGGTTATCTCCGAATTGATGATTCATGATATCGACCTCTGTCTTTATTTCACTCAGTCCGAAATCGCCGACATTCAGGCCTCAGCGGTGCAGGTGCTGTCGGATAAGATGGATATCGCCAATGCGAGGCTGACATTCGAATCGGGATGTGTGGCAAACCTGACTGCCTCTCGGATCTCGCCCTCGGGCATGCGCAAGATCAGGCTTTTCCAGCGCGATAACTATTTATCATTCGATCTGAAGGAAAAAAAGGTCGACAGCTACTCGCTGGTCGATAACAGCTTCGATGATAAAGCGCTAACCGGCTTCTCCACCTCATTTCAATACTGGGAGACCGGCAAGAAAATTGTCTTCCATCAGCCCAAATGCAGTGAGTACGATATGATCGAGGAGGAGCTGCGAAGATTTATTGATGCTGTCGCGTCGGATAAGACGCCCCCGGTGACCGGCCAGGAGGGGCTTTCCGCTCTCAAGGTCGCTCTGGAAATCGAAGGCAAGGCTCAGGAGAGTCTAAAAAAAATAAACTCCAGCCTATGACCTCAAAAAAGCGGATTTTCATTTCAGCCGGCGAATCCTCGGGGGATTTTCATGCCTCAGGTCTGGTAAAGGAACTACTGAAGCTTAATCCTGATCTTAAAATCGAGGGGCTTGGAGGAGACAATCTCTCAATTTTGGGAGTAAAGCTTCTCTATCATACACGTGACCTGGCCGCGATGGGTTTCTGGGAAGTGATCAAAAAGCTCAGCTTCTTTATGGATGTGCGAAATGACTGCCGCAAACATCTTATGGATAAAAAGCCGGATTTGATAATCCTTGTGGACTATCCCGGATTCAACCTGAGGCTGGCAAGGGATGCGCATGCGCTGGGAATCCCGGTTGTGTACTTTATTCTGCCCCAGGTCTGGGCCTGGAAGCCGAACAGGATCGAGGCATTGAAGAAATATTGCAATATGCTGATTTCTATCCTGCCCTTCGAGAAAGAGTTTTTCGCGCGCTATAATACCGAAGTTGAATATGTGGGGCATCCATTCACCGACACTATCCCCGATGAAACTGATTTGTCCGAAATCAAAACGAAATTGAATCTAGCTGAAACCGCTAAGTTGATTTGCATGCTTCCCGGTTCGCGTGAACAGGAGCTTGAGAGAAATCTTCCGCCCATGGTCGAAGCGTTCTCGATACTGAAGCAGAAGCATGGCAATATTAAAGGCGTAATAATTAAGGCCGAAAACTTGAGCGCTGATTTATATTTGAAGATAATCGGAAAGGGAAATGAATCTATTGAACTGGTTGAAAGGGATAAATACGATTACATAAAAGCCTCCAACGCCGTCATGGTTGCTTCCGGCACAGCAACACTCGAGACCGCTGTCTGCGGCACTCCCGGAGTGGTGGTTTATAAAACAAGCTTATTCACATACTTGCTTGCCAAACGCCTGGTAAAAATCGATATGATTGCAATGGCAAATATCGTGGCGGGAGAGAGAGTATTTCCGGAGCTGATTCAGAAGGATGCTGCGCCTGAGAGGATCGCGGATGAGATCGATAAAATATTGTCCGATAAAAGTTATTCCGATGATATCAAAAAACGTCTATCTAATATAAGAGAAAAGCTCGAGCCCGGGGGCTCCTATGGGCGTGCAGCAAAATTAATAAACCGTGACTTTCTTCAGGAGCATAGCTCGCAAAAATGATACGTTTCGTATACAATCTAACCGCCTGGGCAGCCGCTTTGTACTTTATGCCGAGGGCGATACTGCGCGGCATCTTTGCCGACAAGGCAGACTTCGAGCAATTGGGTATTTACCCTCGAAGCAAAGAAAAGGATCATTCCAAATCAATCTGGATTCACTGTGCTTCGGTTGGCGAGGTTAAAATTGCGGCGGAATTGATCGATGCTCTGGGCGAGATCGATGATTCGGTCAGAATCGTGCTGACCGTCAAAACCCGAGCGGGCAAACGTGAAGCGCACAGAGTGCTTCCCCAGGAAATCGAAATCAGGTATTGCCCCTATGATCTAAGATTTTTCATAGCACGGGCGATAAGGCATTTCAATCCGGAAAGGCTTGTTTTGATCGAGACTGAAATCTGGCCCAACCTTATCAGGGTTGCGGCAGGTTCCGGAATAAAGCTCTATCTGGTTAACGGGCGAATTTCCGGGCAGTCCTTCGAGCATTACAGAAAGCTGGGCAAGTTTCTTACAGATTTGCTGCAAAAATTCTCGCGCTTCATGATGCAATCCGAGGAAGATAAGGAGAGGTTAATAACCCTGGGCGCAGAGCGCGATAAATGCGAGGTGGTGGATAATATAAAATATGATATCATGCGCCGAAAGATCGCGGAGATATCCGCCAAAGAGGTTCGTCAGGAACTCGGAATCGACCAGAATGCGGAGATCCTAATCGCCGGTTCAACCCGCGGGGGAGAGGAGAAATTCCTCCTGGAGCAGCTTGCAAAGCTGAAACGAAAAAATCCCGATTTGAAAATGATAATTGCCCCGAGGCATTTGCAGCGCGTGCCTGACGTTGAGGGTATTATAAGGGAAAATGGGCTGACATATACAAGGCGCAGTGTAATTATTGAAAACTTCTCTGAAATCGGCAAAGACGTTATGATTCTCGATACAATGGGTGAACTGGCCTCGTTATATTCTGTCGGGCAAGCCGCCTTCGTGGGCGGATCGTTGGTTCCCAAAGGCGGCCAGAATCCGCTCGAGCCGGTGGGACTGGGAGTGCCGACATGCTTCGGTCCACACATGGAAAATTTTGAACGGATTGTTGACACACTTAAGGAACTGAATCTGGCGCATCAGGTAAAAGACAGCGATGGTGTGCGCGAGTTTTTTGATAATGTCCTCGCAGGTGAAATCGAGCGTCCCGATCCGACAAAGCTTTTCCAGCGATTTGGGCGGGCCGCCGAGTTCAGCGCCAATAAAGTCTTGAAAGATTAAGCAATGAAGAATTCTTTCGGCCTGACAGTACAGGATTACCTCAACAATCCACAGCAAAGCGCTCTCACAAACATAGTCTCGATTCTGCTACTGCCGTTTTCGCTGATATATGCTTTTGTGATGATTGTAAGGAGGCAGTTGTATGAAATGGGTGTTTTTAGATCGAAGCGTTTCGATCATCCGGTAATCTCGGTAGGAAATTTGACTACAGGCGGCACCGGTAAAACACCTTTTGAAATTTATCTGGTCGAATTAATGCGGGATATGGATTTAAAGCCGCTGATTTTATCCCGTGGTTACGGTTCGAAATCCTCAGGTATGAATGTTGTGCGTGGAAATGACAATGAAGAATCCGATAAAATTCCGGATGAGGTAAGCATGATTGCAGAAATTTACCCGGATCTTCCAATAGCATTTGGCACAAACAGATACAAAGCTTATCAACAGGCAGCAAAGCAGTATGATTTTGATTTAGTCATACTCGACGATGGTTTTCAGCATTTGAAGATCAGACGTGATCTCGATATTCTCATACTCGATGCCGCGTGTCCCTTCGGTTCCGGGAGACTTCTGCCCTCTGGCAATCTGCGTGAGCCCGGGTCGATGCTGCGATATGCCGACCTGGCTGTACTAAATTTAAAGAGCGACTCAAAAAAAGTAGAAAACTGGCAGGGGCTTACCGGCCGGTATGCCGTCACCGATATAATTTCTTTCAATTCCAACGAGAAAATGGAGCCATCTGATTTTGCCGGAAAGAATTGCGCTATGATAACTGCAATAGGTGACGCCAACAGCTTTCAAAGCCTATTGAAAAAGCAAAATCTAAAAATCTCTCGGGCATTCAGATTCAGGGATCATCATGATTATACAGAAGAAGACCTTAAGGATGTAAGGGAAATGTGTATCTCGGATGGAATCGAGCGCCTTTTCACCACAGAAAAAGATGCCGTAAAGCTGAAAAGAATTTGCTTTGAGAATCCGCCTGTATATGTTATAAAAATAGCATTTCGACTCGAGAACGGCGAGGATGAACTAAAGCAGAGGATTAGAGCTCTTGCCCGAAAGTAATAACGATTATAACTGCCTTGTGATCGGTTCCGGAATAGCCGGCCTTTCATTTGCCTTACGCATGGCCGAGCACGGTAAGGTTGCGATTGTAACCAAGAAGAAGGAGACCGAGAGCAATACCAACTACGCCCAGGGCGGAATAGCCTC
>WJIM01000165.1 GCA_014730285.1 Candidatus Zixiibacteriota bacterium | reverse complement strand
CGAACTCGTAGTTCATGTCAGCCACATAATCTATGTGCGAAAACATGAACTCCTTCTCGAATATCTGCGTCATTCCGGCAGGGTTGTAATACACAGCCGAGGCATCGTCAGCGATCGAGGTGAACGAACCGCCCATCGCTACCGCACGGGCCGATACGCCTATCTCCAAAAACTGCGCCCCTGCTGTCGCAACCTTCGCCTGACCGTGCAACACTCCAGGCAAAAGAAGCAGAGTTAGAATTATAAGTGCCGATAAAAATTTCATCATTTTCCCCTGAGCGCTAATTGCCTCCCTCATTTACTTAATCACAACTATCTTTCCAAGCTCAGTGCCTCTCTCGGATTCTATACTGTATATATAGATTCCTGTCACGATGGCCTGAGTATTGCGCGTTATCAAATCCCAGTAAGCCTTGGAATTGGTTTCAGAGAACTGGCCGCCCGGATAGTGCTCGATCTCGCGCACAAGATCACCGTCGGTGGTCCAGATCTTGATCGTACATTCTTCCGGAAGATTGATGAAGTGGATACGGCGCTCGAACTCAGTACCACGGCCGCGCGGATTCTCAAAGCCGTCATCCGCATATCCCGCATCAATTCTGTACGGATTGGGATAAACCGAAATTTTGGCGTCAATTTCTTCAGCGATATCGGCTGAGTAAATCGGGTATATCTTGACATAATTCGACAACGGAGATGATTCCAAAGGCTCCAGGTCGTTTTCGGGATTACCGAAATCGAAAGCGGTTACCGCGAAATATTTAAACTGTGAGGGCCTGAGCCCATCTATAGCATACTCATATTCATAATACTTATGATAAGTGTTACCATCGGTCTCATCTACGAAATAGTTGTCGGGAAATTCGGCCTGTCCAGTATCGGAAGTTACGGTTCCCTGCTCGATCTCGTCCTTATAAACTTTGCGAATGCCCTTGGGATCGGCAAAATACTGATTCCAGTCGACCTTTTCGAAATAGTATTTATTTCCATCATTATCGATATACGGGTTGGATTCGGTGTAATCCAGGGGATGGAAATCCTCGCCGTAAATTCCTTTTAGAGCATCAAGGGAGAATGGTATTTCCTTCAAAGACCATTTCTGCTTGCCGGGATCCCACGTATAACGATTGAAATCGAGCAAATCATGGGAGGTCAAAAGCGCAAATGCATCCAGCCTTATCTCCTCCCCCATGTAAACACGATAGCCCTCGAAATCCCTTCTCTGCGAGAAATCATCGAGATAATTTTCAGTCTCGATTCCATTCCACCTCAGAGTTACCTTGCCGGGAATGGCTTCATAGCGAAGCTGAGGCGAAGGAGGTGGAGGAGGTCCCTTAAAATCGGGCACGCCGTCACCTTCGTAATAGACCTTGGTCTCGGAGAAAGTAGTATCGCCGCCCTCGATAATCGTATCGATTCTGATTCGGAACTTCCCGGAATCCAGATCGCCGTCGGTATCCACTCCCGGATTATCATACATCCAGGCGGCCCAGGTGGCATTGATAGCCATATCCGTAAAATCAAGCGCATCATAAAGCGCATCCGGATTCTGCGGATCATAATTCTGGACAAAATCCGACGGCTTCTGGTGAAAATCCCCACCGGCAACATAGGCGCAGGTAATCAGAAGCGAATCGCCCGGTTCAATATTAAAAGGTCCGAATGAGAACAGATATCTCGTATCGAAACCATTGGCGATATTGGTCGCCAGATCGGAAGCGGGCGGAGGCAGCCAGCCTTGATCGGAATAGTCTACAGCCGCATAGAGCTGATCATAATCGAATTCGTTGTTGGAAAGAATATAATACTTGTTTCTATCTTTTTCCGGAGTTCCCAGACCGCCTGTCCCAAAATCGCGATACTTATCTTCTTTCATCGGACCCCAGTCATAGTTGACATTATTGCCGTTGGAAGTCCACCAATTAAAAGAATATTGCAGTTCGGGATTAGGCGATCGAACCACTCTCGTTCCGGCCACGCCGGTTGGGCTTAACTGGTCGAAAACGCCGCCTACCGGATTGCCGTCGTTATCCGCGGTCCAGGCGATATTAATAGTGTCTTCCAGGCCGCCGCCGGCGGGGGAAGGCACCGAAACCTTGAAACCGGAATAATCGTCCTCATATCCCCTGGGATCATTGGATGTTGGTCCGGCCCAGATATCCGCGTCAATATACAGACCCATATAGGCCTTGCGGATGGTTTTCATGCCGATATTTCTCAGCATGAAGTCGATAAGGATAAAATCCTCGGCATATTTATAGCTCCAGGCATACGACCTCTGATTGACCTCGATATTAATGGGTATATGGGCACGGTTCTCGATCGGATCCATGGCCACATAAGTCTGATCCGTAAGCGTATCAGTGTAGGTGGCATAATAATCATCTTCAGAAATAGCATCATCGGCATAATACGGCGAGCCTTTGCGATTCGATTTCCTTTCGATTCCACCGCCGGGAATCGCCGCCGGCCACATCTCATTCACCCACTGCCAGCCGTCGGCGCCCACGCTGCAGAGCGTGTCATCTTCGATAACAGCAGCGAACCACAGGGCTCCCTGGAAGAGATAGTTTATACCGGAGCCGGCCGGAAATTCGAATGAGGGCGCCTCCATCCCGGAGGGCTCGTTTTCACTGCCGTAAGTGCAGTACTCTTCACGCAGAGGATCCTGCCAGAATTTCGCACCGAAAAAGCCGTAATTGGTAATTGTCAAAAATACGTTACCGACCCGATGGCTGCAATTCTGAGAATTTGGTATGCCTGTTTCGGACGGCTTGAAAAAGGGATCGTTCACCCAGCTCTTATAGCCCGGGTTATCCTTCATTTTGCCGGACGCAAACGGTCCGGCAAAAATCAGGAATACACCCAATATTATTATTGTTAGTTTAAATAATCTCATTATTCAGAAACCTTGCATTATCCTTTAAAAGTTCAGGGCTAAGCCTAAACGTATGTTTCGGCCGGGACCGTAGTTGTAAGGATTATTCGAATATTCCGAACCTTCCTTAACCTGCCCGCTGATATTGGTTCCGCTGTCCGGACGACCTGTGGCGCCGTAGACAATATCCCAGTTCTCGGTATTGAACAGATTGGTAACCCAAAGTTCAAACACATAATCCAGACCGGCCAGGCTGAAATTCTTCCTGAATCTCAGGTCGACATTGGAATAGGCCGGGTAACGCAGACTGTTCTGCTGCGGATCCTCACCCGGGAGAAGCCTGAGTCCTGGATAATCCCTGGTCGGTGTGTACGGATAGCCCGTACCGTACTGCCAGATAACAGTGGCGTTCCAGTCGTTGGGAATCCGGAAACCGAACAGTTTGGGCTTGTCGGACTTGGGAATGCTCAATGAGAACTGCATGGTAAGCTGATGTCTTACGTCCCAGTTGAGCGGGAATTCACGAATCGGAATAGCTCTGTTATAGAAATCGTCAAAGTAGTTCGAGGATTCCGAAGAGCTCTTGCCGTAAGCGAAGGCATAGGTATAGCTGGCACGGCCGGAAACATAATTACCATAGACTTTACGCAGCTCGAATTCGAGTCCACGAGTTCTGGCATAGTCCGAGTTCTCGTACTCGTTGCGCTGGAAAGGACCATAGGTCTTTCTCTGAGAGTTAATCAGACCGAACCAGTCGTTATAGAAACCTGCCATCTCGAATATATAATCATTGGAAAGCGTATAGGTCATACCGATTTCGTACTGGATATTTTTCTGGTAGTCCAGGTTGAAGTTGCCCACGATACCAAAGGCGTTGGAGGCCTGTGTTGCGCGGCGGTACATATACTGGAACTCGGGAAGCTGGTAGAAATGCCCGTAGTTGAAATAGATCTTGGCTTTATCCGTAATCGGGTAACTGATACCGATACGGGGCGAGATCTTGGAGCTGTATTCATCAGCATCCTTGCCATCGATATCCTCGACCTCGAGCTGAGTAACATTGCTAGACTGCTTGAAGATATCCAGCCTGGCGCCCAGTTTGGCGATCAGAGAACCGAACTCGAGCGAGAATGAGGTAAAGAAAGCGCCTTCCCATGGATACTGCTCATAGAAATCACGGAATACGCCGATTTCCGGCCATGGCCCGCCGTCCGGCTGACCGTCATAAGGCTGCCAGGGATAACGCAGGTCAGACATATTGATCTCGTTATATTTCAACTGGAAACCGGTTTTATTCTGAAGCTCTGTGAAGAGCTGTTTGGTTACTTTGAAATCAATAGTGTTGACGATCGACTTACGATCCTGGTAAAAAGCCCACTGATTATAACCGTAATCGAAGAATCCGTCAGCCGCATCCCATTTGCCGTTATGGTTCAAATCGACAAACGGCTCGCCGTAATCGTAACGACCGTTGGGAGCGTCATAAAGACCGTTGCCGTTTAAATCTTCATACGGTACACCCGGAGTCCAGGTGTCGTTGGGACCGTCATACTGAGAATTCCGGTTCAGGTCCATATTGACCGAAGGATCGGAGGACATCACGAACTCATCGATACCATGATCGTAAAGACCGTTCTGATTGACATCGACGAATGGCTCTCCCAGATTATTATCTCCATCGACATAAGGCTCGGGATCGTCAACATTAACCATCTCGCCGCGTTCAGGATTATATTTTCCATCGCCGTTGGTATCCCAGCCCTGGTAGAAGAAATCACCGACATCCCACTGGCCGTTGCCGTTTAAATCAACATACGGTTCGCCGTCGGCATTATCGATATAACCGTCTCTGTCCCAATCCCAGTAAAGAGTGTCGAATGTATTCTGGGCCGTCTTCCAGCCTATATTACTTGCCGCTTCCTGTTCGTCAGGAGACAATATATTCCAGTTTTCGCCGCCGATACCGTACCAGGCCCCGAAGAAACCCAGCGCATCGCCGTTGGTATACTGCGGATCTCCGAGGAATGTCGTGTCGCCGCTGGCATTGATAAACGGCTCGGGAGCATCATATCGTCCATTATTGTTATCATCCGCATAATACTCCCAGTCGGTGTAAACCATGAAGTCATCCGGTTCGAGCGGATTGCCCGGATTGTTGGGATCATCCGGAGACTGGAAATACTCTTTTGAATAACGCGACAAAACGACTTCATAAAACGTTGTCTGGTTGAGCTGATGGCTGAATGTCGCGCTGAACAGATGTGAGGTCTCTTCCACATAATGCGCCGTACCGGGGGTGTATCTGAAATCCCAGGAATATGTGTCGTAGGGATTGTAAACATCCCAGGAACCGGTATAGTTAAGCGTAAGTTTCAGGCCTCCGCCGGGATTGAATGTCAGCTTGGTCTGCAACTGATAACTGTTGTACTGCCGGTCGCTGATAGTCAGTCCCAGGAAATCATGCGACTTATAAGACCTCTGGTGAAGCGCGGGAGCATAATCGTTATAGGATATCACCCCGTCCTGCTTCTTCACGTCAAGATTCACGAAATAAGCCAGCTTTTCCTCAAAGTAATCGATGCCCAGGGCGGGCAGAAGATACTGGGAGAAAAACGGCTCGGGGCCGCCCATATTGAAAGATATCTGATCGTAATTCCTGGAATAGTCATTCAACTCGTCTACTCGGAAATTATCGGTCCAGTATTCAAAACGTCCGCGGGTCAACTGCATATCACCTTCACGAGTCACCACGTTCACGACGCCGGACATAACACCGCCGTATTCGGCATCAAAACCGCCCTTAATAATCTGGACCTCCTGCAGTGAGTTGGACTGCAGGTTGATACCGACGTCGGTCGCACCCAGACCGCCCAGCGGATCACGAGTTTCGACACCGTCAACGATATAGGATACCTCGCCGGAACGTCCGCCGCGGATATGGATCTCGCCGCCGCGCGTTACCACACCGACCTGCACCGAAAGAATCTGGTCGACGTCCTGCACCGGCATGGCTTCGATTTCGTCCACGCCTACGGTTCTGATATTCTGAACCTCATCGATCTTGACATGATCGATCTTGGCTGTTACTATCTGTTCCTCGCCTTCAATCACAGTCTCTTCAAGTTCCGCATTCAGTCGAAATGTCTTATTCGTCTCAACCGTCACTTCCGGAACGATCTGAGTCTTGTAACCGACCAGACGAAGCTTGACAGTGTATGTTTTGGGAGGGATGTTCAATATTACATACTCACCATCGACATTTGTCAGAGCACCAATCTTTGTCCCCTCGAGCTGAACAGCTACTCCGGGGAGCGGTTCCTGTGTATTCTTGTCAACCACCACACCGGCGATCTTGCCTGTCGTAGCCGCAAAAATAGTATTGGTCAGGAATGCAAATAAAAACAGCGCCACCAAAAATATTGATAATCTTTTGGCAAACAGCATCAGCTAAACCTCCTGGAAATATTTTAAAATCATATTTTTTCTAACCTGCAACTAATGCGAAGATAACGAATGGAATGAAACCTATTACAAGCTTCTCCGTATAGTTGATTAAGAGAAATTTTTCTTTCAAAAACAAGGTCCAAATTACGGGCATAAATCTGTCTCCATGACAGCATTTAAACCCATAATAAAAGGACAATTTCACCTCTGTGTCAAGCGCTTTTTGGCCTTTGCGCCAAGGTTAATCGGCCGCAATATAGACTCTTAAGCACCGTGTTACGTTCAAATAATTTTTTTGAGTAGATTCCGTAACTATCTCTCAAATCTCACCTTCATCTATGTTTATTACGTAATATCCTTTGCCTGCCGATAAAGCTTTCGACAGAGCTTTCTCCAATTCATCCTCTGAAAACCTTCGATCCGTCTCTTCTTCGAGGGAGGTAATGTTAGCAAGCACAGACTCATCCTTTACCAAACCCCTGAAATACTCGAAATCATCCACCGAATGCGGCGAAATCCTGATCGAAGACTGAACCAGAAATCTGTCCTTGCCTACATAGAGGGCAATTCCGGATATCTTTTTGCCAGAAGCCAGAAGCTCGTAGGGAGTGGCGCTCAAAAAGCACGGGAGTTTTCCGATTCCGCTCCTGTGATCTCCGGACAGCCTCGGCCCGCGGGCCAGCACCGTTTTTGTTCTGAGGTTTTCAAAGAACAGTTTTAGTATTTCCGCAAACCTATTATATATTTCTTTGGCAGTAATTCCGCCGGCGTTCTTGTCATGCAGAATACCCGCCAATGATATACAAACATCGTTTTTATGGTAAATGGCCCGGCCACCGGTAGGCCTCTTTACGACAGTGACCCCCGCCTTTGTGAGGTATTCCGTATCCAATACTCTGTCTGAATCCTGATTTTTGCCAAGCGAGACAGCAGGGGGATTCCAGGTGTAAATTCTGAAGAATTCTTCCCTGCCATCTAAACCGGCCTTTTGCAGAAGCTTGCGGTCGAATTCCATATTGAATTCTCCCGAGCGCCCGAAAGTTGCCAGGAAATGACAGATTTCTCTTTTATTCACAATAGCTTACGCCTAATATACGATACAAATATCATGCCAATTTGAAATATTGAAGAAATACCTCAAACCGTGAATTTACAACAACTTAGAAAAGATCGCAAGTATTATCTGGAAAAGATTAAAACGGGCTTAAATCGCAAATTCTGCGAGGGATGTCGGCATTTAAAGCGAGGTTTTCGTAAGACCATGAAAGACAACAAAAAAAGCCCGGGGCAATTTCTGCGCCGGACTTTTCAAATTTAATCAAGGATTTTCTACTCTTTGGAAATCTTATACTCTTTTATTTTAAGCCGCAGGGTCGATTCCGGAATACCGAGAGCATTGGCGGCATGCTTTTTCACCCATCGATTCTTGGAAAGGGCTTCCTTTATATATTTCTTCTCGAACATGGAAATATAATCATAAAGCGTAAAACCGCCGCCGAAATTTTCTATTTCGGGAAGATCGAGCTCCCTGCGATTATCGGAATCCTTAAAGAACTTCCTCGAAAGAAGGTCAGTCGTGATTCTCCTGCGATCGCCCGAAAGCAAAACCATCTTCTTTATCTCGTTGTCCAGCTCACGCACATTTCCTGGCCATGAGAAAGAGATGAATATCTGCTGGACTTCCGGATCAATAGTGACATTGGAGTCATATCTTTCCAGGAAATGATTGAACAGAAGGGGGATGTCATCCTTTCGCTCTCTCAGAGGCGGTATTCTAAGCTGCATGGCCGAAAGACGGTAATACAGGTCCTGGCGGAATCGTCCCTCGTTCATCATCTCCTTCAGATCACTGTTGGTGGCAGAAAGCAGACGTACATCGACCTTGCGCCCCCGCGTATCACCCAGACGGACAACCTCCTGGTCCTCAAGCACTCTCAGGAGCTTGGCCTGAATCGAGAGGGGCATTTCGCCGATTTCGTCCAGGAAAAATGTGCCGCCGTCGGCTTCCTCGAAAAGTCCTGCACGATCACGGTCTGCCCCGGTGAAGGCGCCCTTATTATATCCGAATAATTCGCTCTCAAGCAATGTCTCAGGGAGTGCGGCACAATTCACCGAGATAAATCTCTTTTCCTTACGCACAGAGTTATAGTGAATTGTCTTGGCCAGCAAATCCTTGCCGCTGCCGGTTTCTCCCTGAATCAGGATCGAAATCGGTGAGTCTTTAACCTGAATCACCTTCTCCAGCATCTTGAGCATGCTTTTATTAGCGGTGATTATATTCGGAAAGGCGCATCGGTCCTCGAGCTGAGTACGCAGCCTGAAATTATCCTTTTCAAGGTTGTCCTTTTCTTCCTCCACAGCCCTGAAAGCCAGAATATCGGAAAATGCAATCGAGAGATTCAAATCGGTATTGCTGAAAAACCCGGTCTTCTCGGAATCAGTGTTTCTCTGCAGGAATATTATGGCGGATTTCTGCGCTCCCAGATCCATGGGGATCAAAATTATACTTCCCGCATCTTTGAACGAGTTGAAGATCTCCGCACTGCCGTTGGAGGATTGATAGGGAGCGGTTATATAATAAGGCTTCAAATTACCGGGACGAATCCCCGTATAGTTCAAGACCTTTTTCAAATCCCCGAGCTTCTCAAGATCGAACTCATACTGGGCAAGAGGGGTGAAATCTTTCTTTGCCGAATCCCATAAGCCGATGAAAGCGGTATCCGCAAAAACACGTTCCGCCAGAAACTGCAGAGTATAATTCAAATCCGCCTGCCGCAGTTTAACATATTCTCCGGGTTCTATGATCGAGCGGACCAGATTGTATTCATTGGCATCCGAGGTCGCAATCTCCAGCATCCCCGCTTCGATCTTTCTTCTAAGGCCGTGAACCGCATTGATATCATCCTCGTTTCCGGACTCATCGAAGTATTCTTCGGCAGCGGCGATTGCGCTGAAAGCACGGTCGAACTCGGAGTTTCTGTAATTAAGCTCAGCCTCGATCAGGCTGCAAACGGCAGAATAATAACCGGCTTCCAGCTCTTTGAAGAGCTGACGGGCTTCACGCAGATGATTCCGACACCATTCGAGTTTGGCTAAGTCATTATCGTCAATCTCGATACTCGAAAAGGCCAGATGCATCCGGGCAATCTCATATTTCTCACCCAGGGTGGAAAACGCCTTCTCGGCCTCATTGAAATAATCGGTTTTATCGTTACCGGCGCGATGCACCGAGGAGGCCAGGGCCAGCACCTTGAGGCTGGCAGCCACCTCAACACTCTCTCCCACTTTTTCCGCGGCCTTATGAGCCTCCAAAGCATCCTTATAGGCCAGATCGTAACGGGCGGTTGCCAGATAAAGCTCTGCCCGCCTGCGAAGAGTCTGCGAATACAGGGTGTTATTCGAAGGCATCTTGCTCGAAATCTTCAAAGCCGCATTAAAGGCCTGAAGCGCCAGATCGAATTTATTGAATTCAGTATAGTATTCGCCCAGATACTCATAAAGAATGCCTTCTTCACGAGGAAGCTGGGTGGAATCCAGAAGCGATTTGACTTCGGCGAAGCAATCCTCGCAAAGCCTCTGGTCACGAATACGAATACCCAGATACCCGAGAGAGAGAAGGTTACGAATCAAAGAATCGGTTACCTTGTTTTTCCTGTTATGTTCTACACACTCTCTCAGCAGCCTTTCGGCCTCGCTCCAGTTTCCGGTGAGAATATAAATACGGGCCAGGTTACCATGATACCTCTTCAGAGTAATCTCGGCATTGAGATCATTTTTGGCCGAGGCCTGGAAGCTTTCAATCGCCCTTAACAGATATTCGGCAGAGGCTTCATAATCGCCCAGAATGAATTTGATTTGCGCCAGACGGTTCTGACATTCGAAGATACCGGTGCGGTCTTTTATGCGCCTCCAGGTTGCAAGACAGTCGTGATAAGTCTGTTCTGCCTCCGGCAGGCTGCCCATATCCATTTGAATTCGGGCTATTAGCTTTTGAAGCCGACCGATTTTTTTATTGTCTGATGTTGATCTATAATATTCGAAGGAAGAGAGGGAACTTTTCAGAGCTTTGTCGTAGCTTAGCTCAGCATGCTGGATCAATGCCTGATAATAATCGAGTTCGGCCTTTATGGAATCAGGTTCACGGGCGTAGCTATCTATCTGAGCGGCCAGTATTGTCCTGGCCTGACTCAATTTGCCCTGTATGACAAGTAACTCGATTTGGTTTAACTCATCAAGGACAACCCGCTTCCTGTTCGAGAGGTGTGGATTCATAGTCCTATCAAATTAAATTAATTATCGTCTAAACAGTTTCTTTTGAGTCAAGTCATTTTTTCTTGACTTGCTATCGGTTTCCCTGCTCTTGTGCTCCTCTTCATTCTTCTCGACATCATTGCCGCCGAACAGTCCGTTCAGCCAGTTTGAGAACCAGCCGTACCAATTCTTGGAGACCGACTCCTGACCATCATCGGTATTGCCATCAGTTGGATCCCCATTGGGTCCTGATGACGAAACAAAGGCCGTATCGGTCAGCTTGGTACCATCCCAGGGATGGTCTAATGCACCTGCCGGGGTGGACCATAGAATCACGGCAATTAAGGCCACAATCACAAGGCTGCATAACCTTGGTAAACTCATTTATCTTCCTCCAGATAAAATCAAAATATTCAGTTGGGATTGAGATAAGGCAGGCCCCGATGGATTTGGGCATACCTATCCGTTTTAAAAATACATGCCATGCAATAAATTGTCAAGTTTAAAATTGAAAATCTTATAAAAGCACAATTCTCATATATTTATAACACTTTTAATGTGCATTTATGTTCCCATCTCCGGCGCAAAAACTGCGCCCGGGCAGGAAAAGATCAGAATCCCATAAAAAAACCGGCAACGCTGTGGCTGCCGGCGGGTAATTTAAATAACCTGATCTTCTCGAAGCTTCTTGAATAATTTGTCCGCTATCTCTTCCGGTGTCTCCCCCTCGATCATTTCGCCCGCGGGCCGGGGCGGGGGATTGGAAGCTTTCTCTGTCTTCGAGGGCGACTTCTCACCCACGCCTTCACCGTCAAGGCCGAGATCGGCTGCCGAAAACTGCTCGATTGTAGCCTTCTTGGCCTTCATCTTGCCCTTAAGCGAGGGCAGACGAGGTTCATTAATCTCTTTAACGACAGAGAGTACGGCCGGAAGACCGACTTCAACCACATCGTGACCGTCCTCGGTAGTTCTCTCGAGCGTAATCGAGCTGTCGGATATTTCTGTTATTTTACGCACGAACATGGCTTGAGCGGTTCCCAGATGTGCCGCCAGCGCCGCCGGAACCATGGCATCGTCCGAATCAATCGCCTGCTTGCCGCCCAAAACAAGGTCGAACTCTCCCATTTTTTTCAGGGCCGCCGCCAGAATCTTCGCCACAGCCTGATTATCCGAATTTTCAAAGAGCGGATCAGAAACCAGAACGGCCTTGTCGATTCCAAGCGAAAGCGCCTCTTTTAAAGCAACCTCGCTTTGCTTGCCGCCGACACTGATGGCAACGGTTTCCGCGCCGTCTTTTTCCTTGATTTTGAGGGCTTCTTCGATCGCATAAGAGTCGAAGGGGTTGATAACGCCCGGACCCTGTGGATATTCTACCTTGCCGGAGCTCTCGTCCACATTCACAAGAGCGATTTCAGGTACCTGTTTAACGAGTACTACAATTTTCACTTTTCCTCCAGTTTATGAAAGAAATTCAGATTTTGCTTGTTTATTTTGGCAAGCTTTCCAAGTCCCTTTTTGGCCGCATTCTGTTCCGCCTCTTTCTTATTCAGGCCGTGCCCGTTGCCGATTTTCTTGTTGCCAAGGTAAACCCCCACGGTGAATTTTTTCATGTGGTCGGGGCCCTCGGTCTTTAGAATCTCGTAACGAGGCGAAAGAATAGATTTGGCCTGAACCAGTTCCAGAAGCTCGCCTTTATAATTACGTAGGGATTGATCGTTCATTATGTCAACCATATTTTTGAGAAAATGTGCATTTATGAATTTGCGGGCGGCGCGAATGCCGGCATCGAGGAAAATAGCCCCGATCACCGCCTCCAGGCAGTCGGCAATTATCGAATTGCGTTCCCTGCCCCCGGCCCGTTCCTCTTCCTGGGAGAGCTTAACCGCCTTATTGAGGCCGATAAGGCGGGAGATACGGGCCAATGTATGCACATTTACCAGTATAGCCTTGGTTTTGGTTAGTTCTCCCTCCCCCAGATCGCCGAATTTTCTGAATAGCGAATCGGCCACCACCATTCCCAGGACAGAGTCGCCCAGAAATTCAAGCCGTTCGTAGGATGGAAAGGGGGCCTTTGGGTCTGTCTGTGTATAAGACCTGTGGGAAAGAGCCTCGGCCAGGAGTTCGGGCCGTTTGAATTTGTGTCCGAGTTCTTCCTGAATTTTGTTTAAAGTCCTTTTCTTCAGAAAATGGGCGGGTATTCGTGAACCAAAACCAAGAAAACTGAAAGCTGACATTTTTTCATAACACCTGGTTTAACCGATTTTTTTCAGAGCCAGGCTGACATTATGGCCGCCAAATCCAAAGGAATTGCTTATAGCGCAGTTCACCTCGTGATCACGGCCTTCCAGCGCAACATAATCCAAATCGCATTTTTCATCCGGATTTTCCAGATTGATCGTTGGATGCAGATAATTGTCTTCCATCGAAAGGCAGACTGTCGCGGTTTCCATAGCGCCTGCCGCTCCAAGCAGATGGCCGATCATGGATTTGGTTGAATTGGCCGGGATCTTATACGCTTTTTCTCCGAAAACAGTCTTGATTGCCTCTGTCTCGGCAATATCGCCCAAATCGGTGGAGGTGCCGTGAGTGTTGATATAATTCACATCATCGGGGGAAATTCCGGCATTTCTGATCGCTGCCTGCATAGCCCTGGCCGCGCCCTCACCACCGGGGGCGGGAGCGGTTATGTGATACGCATCGCAGGACAATCCTGCACCTATCAGCTCGGCATAAATATGAGCGCCGCGCTTTTGGGCATGCTCCAGGCTTTCCAGTATCAGGCTACAGGCGCCTTCACCGATAACAAAGCCATCGCGCCCCTCGTCAAACGGACGTGAGGCTTTTTCCGGTTCGTCATTGCGTGTGGAGATGGCCTTGGCCGCGCAAAAACCGGCATAGGAGGCCGGGGTAACCGCGGCCTCGGCTCCGCCCGCAACCATAAGTTCGGCATCACCGGTACGGATCAACTGGCAGGCATCCGCTATGGCATTGGAAGATGAGGCACAGGCCGAAAGGGTGGCATAATTCGGTCCCTTGAGTCCGAATGTCAAAGCCACCAGCCCTGCGGTCATATCCGCTATCATCATCGGTATGAAAAAGGGCGAGACCCGATTAGGCCCTTTATTCAAAAGCACACTAATCTGGTTTTCGAAAGTGGCTATTCCGCCCACTCCGGAACCGTAGATGACTCCCACCGTTTCTTTATTGATCTTTTCAAGATCAAGACCGGCATCTTCAAGAGCAATTCTGGTTGCGGCCACAGAGAACTGTTGGACCAGATCGCTGCGCCGGGCCACTTTCTTATCCATATAATCGGTGACTTCAAAATCGGGCACCTCTGCGGCGACCTGTGAGGAGTAGGGACTGATATCGAATCTGGTAACCTTGCGTACTCCCGATACCCCATTTTTAAGAGAATTCCAAAAATTATCTTTACCCGTACCGATTGGCGATACGGGCCCTATTCCGGTTATTACACAACGTTTTAAATCCATTTTACTCCGAACTGTGTGATTCGATGTAACCTATTGCATCCTTGACAGAGCCGATCTTTTCCGCTTCCTCATCGGGAATTTCCAGACCGAACTCCTCTTCCAGAGCCATCACCAATTCTACAGTGTCCAGAGAATCTGCTCCCAGATCATCTACAAAAGTGGCTTCAGGTGTAACCTGCTCAGGATTCACTCCCAACTGCTCAACAATAATATCCCTGACTCTAGATTCGATTGACATCAAAACCTCCTGTTTTATGACTATTTATTATCTTCACATCAACATTCCGCCGTCAACCTGAATAACCTGACCGGTAACATAAGAGGCCAGGTCCGACGCCAGAAACATCGCAGCATTGGCAACATCCTCAGGCTTCCCGCCGCGCTTCAGAGGTATCTGCTGCATAAAAGCCTCGATTGCTTTTTCGGGCAGATTGGCGGTCATCTCGGTTTCAATATATCCGGGAGCGATGGCGTTAACCGTAATGCCCCGTCCCGCCAGCTCTTTGGCCGAGGATTTGGTCAGCCCCAGAATACCGGCCTTGGAAGATGAATAGTTGCTCTGGCCGGCATTGCCCATCAAACCGACAACCGAGGATATATTTATTATCCTGCCTGATTTCTGTTTTATCATAGCCTTTGCTGCCGCCTGTGTCGCCAGAAACGCGCCTTTGAGATTGACATCGAGAACAAAATCCCAGTCCTCTTCTTTCATCCTCAAAAGCAGGGTGTCCTTGGTAACACCGGCATTATTTATCATTATATCGATTGATCCAAAATGTTCGACTGTTTTCTGGATAAGCTCGCTGACTTCGCCGGAATTGGTAACATTGCAGGGAACCGAGATAACCTCGCCCTGCGGTGCAAGCCTTTTCTCGGCTTTCTCCAGCAGTTCGCGGCTGATATCGGTCAGCACGATTTTGGCGCCGTTTTTTATGAATTTCTCGGCGATATCAAGTCCGATACCGCGTCCTGAACCTGTGATTACAGCAATCTTATCCTTTAGCATCAAGCTGAAACTGTCTCCTTAAATTTTTTCAGGTCCTCAACCGTATCAATATTTCCAATATTCGAACCTTTCGCCGATCTTTTAACAAGACCACTCAAAACCTTGCCGGGACCGATTTCGATAAAACGATCGACTCCATTTTCAACCATATGATCCACGGTTTGTTTCCATAAAACCGGAGAAGTGATCTGCCTTATCAGAAGTTCCCGTAAATGACCGGAATCTTTTTCACCTTTGGCTTCAACATTTGTTACAACCGCTATTCGGCCATCCTTAAAATCCATCTTACTGAGCACCGCTTCAACCTCGGCACGCGCCGATTCCATGAGCGGTGAATGAAAGGCCCCGCCCACCTGCAGGGGTATGGCCTTTTTGGCGCCGAAATCTTTGGCTATCTCAATCGCCTTCTCAACAGCCTTGCGGTCGCCAGAGACCGCAACCTGGCCGGGCGAATTGAAATTGGCGGGCTGAATTATCCCGGTCTTCGAGGCTTCCTCGAGCAGTTTCTCGAGATTTTCACCCTCACATCCTATCAGCGCAGCCATAGTTCCTTCAGCCGCATCGCAGGCCGATTGCATGGCACGACTTCTCTCCTTGACCGCCAGAATAGAATCCTCGAATGAAAGCACTCCGGCAAAAGCCAAAGCCGAGTATTCGCCCAATGAATGACCTGCGGCAAATTCAACCTCACCGAAATCATCTCCCATCTCGGTCAGCACAGCCAATGAATGCACCAGAATAGCCGGCTGAGTATAGACGGTCTGGGTGAGTTTCTCAATCGGGCCGCTAAACGAAACATCCGCCAGATCATAGCCGAGAATCTCGGAGGCCCTGTCATATAACTTTTTCACTTCCGGTGAGGAATCATAAAAATCCTTAGCCATTCCCACATACTGGGAGGCCTGTCCCGGAAAAATAAATGCTGTTTTTCCCATAAGCCTTTAAAAATTTGGGGTTATTTAATAATTTCAGAACAGTTTGTCAATCCAAAACTGCGATTGAAAACAGGTCGAAATTTCACATTCACAGATTAAATATTCAAATGGCGCGCATTAAAGCCGGTCAGATTCATCCTTCATTGCCTGTCACCATCTGACCAGCGAAGCACCCCAGGTTAGCCCTCCCCCGAATGCAACCATCAATATATAATCGCCCTTTTTCAGTAATCCCTTGCGATTGGCCTCGTCCAGGGCGATTGGAACAGAGGCGGCAGAGGTGTTGCCGTATTTTTCGATATTGAGAAATACTTTTTGATCGGGTATTTTCAGCCTCTTTGCTACACCTTCGATAATTCTAATATTGGCCTGATGCGGGATAAGCCATGAAATTTCATCGGTACTCACGCCTGCTTTGTCCAGCGCTTTAAGCGCTGCATCACACATCGAACGAACCGCAAGCTTGTATATTTCATTTCCCGACATCGTTATATATCTTTCGCGAGATTTGATATTGTTTTCATCCAGCGGCTTGGTCGATCCCCCGGCCGGAATCCACAAAAGCTCGGTTTTAGTGCCGTCAGCCTTAAGATACGAGGATAAAACTCCCGAACCGTTGGGAGCGGCGCCATCCTCTGCCTCGACCACGACCGCTCCTGCGCCATCTCCGAAAAGCACACAGGTTGAGCGGTCGGAATAATCAGTAAACCGTGAGAGCACCTCGGATCCGATGACCAGCGCCCGCCTGATATTACCGTTTACGATAAATCCGTGGGCAATAGAAAGACCATGCAAAAATCCGGCACAGGCCGCCACCACATCAAAGGCGGCGGAATTGGCCGCACCCAGCTTTTCCTGAACCACCGCTGCTGTGGAGGGAAGGTTGTAATCGGGGGTAACGGTTCCGACTATAATCATATCCAGATCGGCTGCGGATATACCGGCCATATCCAGAGCGTTTTGTCCCGCCCGCAGGCAGAGGTCGGAGTTGGTTTCGCTTTCGGAAATTATTCTGCGTTCTTTTATGCCGGTACGGGTGACTATCCATTCATCGGATGTATCCACGATTTTTTCGAAGTCTGCATTGGTAAGAACTTTTTCGGGTGTATACGCACCAGTTCCCCTGATAACAGCATTCATACGAAGACTCACGATTTTACTTTTTCAACGATATTATGTCCGGCAAGCTTTCCGCTGATATGCTCATTTACCTTTTCGTTGACCATTCGAACCGCGACCCTGATAGCATTTTTGATAGCCAGCTCGTTGGAGGAGCCGTGGGAGATAATCACCACGCCGTTGACACCCAGAAGCGGCGCTCCGCCGTATTTGGCCGGATCGAACGTGTTCTTCAGGCGCTTCAGGAAAGGTGCAAGCAGATATGCTCCTGCCCGCGAGAACAGGTTGGAGGATACCTGACGCTTCATTTTGGTGAAAAGATAGGTCTTGATCGATTCGCCGAATTTCAGGATGATATTGCCGGCAAAACCGTCAGTGACCACAACATCGCATTTGCCCGTCAGAATATCATTACCCTCGATATTCCCGATGAAATTAAGGGAGGATTTTTCCAGAATCTTATAAGCCCGGAGCGTCGATTCGTTTCCTTTGACCTTTTCCTCGCCAATCGAGAGCAGTCCTACAGTGGGGCGGTTCAGCCTGTTGATATAGGAAGCGTAGATAGAACCCATGACCCCAAACTGGTAGAGATTCTGTGGAGGGGAATCGACATTAGCGCCCACATCGAGAACCACAACGCTCTTTTCCTTGAGAGTGGGAAAGGAACTCGTAATGGCGGGACGGGACACGCCCTCCAGACGTCCCAGACTGCGAATCCCGGAGGCCATACATACGCCGGTATTTCCGGCGGAAACGACCGAGTCGACCTCGCCCAGCCTGTGCATACGAAGCGCTACCGCCAGCGATGAATCTTTCTTTTTAAGGCCGCGCGAGATAGGCTCATCCATACCCACCACTTCGGTGGCATGCACGAACTCGATCGGGTAACCGTCGGTCTTTTTAAACGATTCCCAGATATCCGACAGCAAATCCTTTTTGCCGACAATGTACAGCTTTACACCGTTGCCGACATGTTCCCTGAGATAATCATAAGCTCCCTGAAGGACTACCTCGGGACCCTTATCGCCTCCCATAGCATCTAAAGCAATTCTGACTGTTGTTTTCAAATTCTACCTATTCTGATGTTGGATTATAGATCTCTCTTCCCTTGTAATATCCGCAGTGGGGACAAACATGATGGGGAAGCTTCATCTCGCCGCAGTTGTCGCATGCGCCCATAGTTGGGGCGTTAAGCTTCCAGTGAGTGCGTCTTTTGCGCCCTCTTGCTTTGGAATGGCGTCGTTTCGGAAGTGGCATACTTTAACTCCTATCCAAAAGATCTTTGAGCGGCAGCCAGCGCTCATCGACTTTTTCATCTTTACAAGTACATTCTTCGTAGTTTAAATTCTTTCCGCAATCGGGACAAATTCCCTTGCACTCTTCATGGCACAGCGGTTTCATCTCAAGAGCAAGAATAATCTGGTCACGGATAAGACCGGAAAAATCAAACTCCAGGGTACCCCCGGGAATGAAATGGAAATCCTCGGACTGCTCATCCTCAAGCTGCTCGTATTCCTGCTCGGGTACCATAGAAAGCACAAAGACCAGCTCGGATTCGAGGTCTCTTTCGAATTGCTCCGCGCAACGGGAACAGAGAGTCCTGACCGGGGCGCTAAACTCCCCGCGAAATATCACCTGATCGTTCGATTTGGTAATATCGCCGTAGGCATGAGCATCATCTGTCACCTCGATTCCCTCGTAATCGAGCGAGAACTCATCCGGACTGGCAGCGAATTCCTGCCGGGAAACATCCTCCGGCAAATCTTTTATGTTAAGTACAAAAGCCATAAACTTACTATTTTATAATTTTAGCGATATTAGTCAAGCTATTTGTGTAAACAGGATTACCTAAAAACCCCGCTTTTAGCATTTTTATCGGATCTTTTGAGGTCAGCGCATTTGGTGGTTTTTACCGCATTTTCTTTTAACTGAATTAACCTCTCAAACCAGAATAAGGTTCCGTATCGTCAAAATTCATACGCAAAGAAAGATAATCCATTTGCGGCAACCGCTTGACATGTACGATTTCAGGAACAATTTTTCTCGAAAAGCTGTATACTATTTAACGGAATTTTAATTGACATAAAAGTGTGGATTTCTATCATATTTATGGAGGTAAACAGTGAATCGCATAAAAACAGTTCTCTTTCTGACAGTTCTGACGATTTTATTCATCGTAATCGGCGGAGCTCTGGGAGGACGCACCGGTATGTATATCGCGCTGGCATTCGCAGGCGTGATGAATTTTGCCTCCTATTGGTTTTCTGATAAAATTGTCCTGAAAATGTATCGGGCGCAGCCGCTCGACCCCAATTCCAACCACAGGCTGGTACGAATCGTACGCGGTCTTACCGGACGGGCCGGGCTGCCGATGCCCAAGGTATATATCATACCGAAGAATGCTCCCAATGCGTTTGCGACCGGACGAAATCCAAAGCATGCCGCAGTTGCGGCTACCCAGGGAATTCTGCAGATTCTCGATGATGACGAGCTCGAGGGCGTTATGGCGCATGAACTTTCGCATGTCAAGCATTACGACATTCTGATAGGCTCGATTGCCGCCACAATTGCCGGAGCGATTTCGATTCTTGCAACCATGGCACGTTGGGCGGCGATATTCGGAGGTTACGGCGGAAGCGATAACCGCAACGGAGGCGGTATATTCGGGCTCCTGGTAATGACAATCGTGGCTCCCCTGATGGCAGTTCTGATACAGACGGCGATCTCCAGATCGCGCGAATTTCTGGCCGATAAAGGCGGTGCCGAGCTGAGCAAAAAGCCCCACGCCCTGGCCTCTGCTCTGGAAAAGCTGCATAATGCTTCCAAACGGGTGCCAATGCAGGCCAATCCGGCTACAGCTCATATGTTTATCGTCAATCCGCTGAGCGGGCGAAATATGATGTCTTTATTCTCCACGCATCCCCCGGTCGAAAAGCGGATTGCCAGGCTGAGAGAGATGTCTTATGGATACTGATTCGGACCAACCGCGATTGTCGGCATTGAAAGCATTCGAAAGGACGGTGCTGACTCGTGGTTAACTGGCCGATCGAACTGGCTGTAATATTTTTTCTGTTGATTCTGGGAGGATTTTTTTCCGCCCTCAAGTATTCCCTACTGTATCTCCGCAAATCCGAACTCGAAACATTGAGCAAAGATGGCAATAAAAGGGCTGAATATCTTCTAAATCTTGTCAACTCCACCCAGGACTTTAGCCTCAGATTTCAAATAATATTGACGCTTTTATTGATTGCCATAGCTTCGCTAAGCATAATGTTCTTCTGCGGAGATCTCGCCGCTTTTCTCGAACAACATCAGAGCATGCTTAATGGTGATTATTGCAACGGCATTTCCATCGCTATCATAATGCTGCTTACAGGCTTTCTGAGCATGCTTCTGATCGAGGCGGTGCCGCGAAGAATCGCCCAATATTCCTCGCTTAAAATCACAATCGGCGCGGCTGGGACAATCCGTTTTATATCCGCTTTGATCTATCTTCCCGTGGCAGTCCTTGACTTGGTTACGAAGCTGATCGTCAAAATCCTGCGGATCAAGCCTCCTCCAGCCAATAATGGCGCAACTGAGGAAATGATTATCGATATGATCGAGGAGGGCGCCCGTACCGGCGATATAGATATGACCGAGCAGGAGCTTATCAAATCGGTCTTCCACTTCTCGGAGACAACTGCCTCGCAATGCATGACACCCCGTACCGAGGTTTCCGCTATCAATACTTCTCGTAGCGATGATGAGATTTTGAAGTTTATCCGTGAGGAGGGTTATTCTCGATACCCGGTATTCAGGGATGACCTGGATCATATCAAGGGTGTGATATACACCCGCGATATTATTGACCTTTTACAGGACCGCAAGCTGATTATCATCCAGGATATCATCCATCCCGCCTATTTCGTGCCCGACTCGAAAAAAATTGCGGAGCTTTTGAAGGATTTTCAGGCCAATCAGGTACACATGGCTGTCGTACTTGATGAGTTCGGAGGCACTGCCGGCATAATCACAATCGAGGATATTATTGAGGAGCTGGTGGGCGAGATTCAGGATGAGTTCGATGTCGAGGAGGAGCAGTTCCGGCTTCTGAAAGAAGGGCTGGCTGAGGTTCATGCGGGGATGGATGTTGATGATTTCAACGAATCCTTCGAATCCGATCTCCCTGAAGATCAGGCCGACACAATCGGAGGGCTGATCTTCACACATCTGGGCGAACTCCCTGACCGCCGCCAGAAAGTGCGAATTGACGGCATCGAATTCACCATCGCAACTTTGCAGCGCAACCGCATCGAGAAGGTTCTGGCAAAACGGATTGCCGCGCCTGAAAATCCCGAAAACACGGCGTAGGTCGAATCCCTATGGGATTTGACAATCTTCTCACTAATTGTCAAATGACATTGAAATTTGACCTACAGTTTCACTTATCTTTAAACCTCAAAATGACGGGTCTTGATGCGCTGCAATAATCTTTCGAATTCTATGTATTCCTCTTCGGAGCGGGCCTGCTTTTCATCCAGTTGCAGGACATTTTCACGCAGGTGGTCGAGTTCCTCGTTTTTCATGCGGATAATATCCTCCGCCTTCTCCACATGCTCGCCGTAAATCTTGCATGATACCAGACTGATACGCATCAGAAAGCGCATCATATCGATCAGACAGCGCGGAATCATCATCTTCTGCATATCGTTTACAGGCGCAAGCGAATTCAATGATTCATGCTCGGAGATGAATTCATAGTTGGCATGAGTGAATTTGCTCAAGTCCCCATAGGTTTTCTGGCCGGGATCGAATCCCTGCTTCTTTAATGTGCGCCGAATTATGTTCGGTT
>WJIM01000018.1 GCA_014730285.1 Candidatus Zixiibacteriota bacterium | reverse complement strand
CCACGGCGGGCATAGGTGGCTGAATCTTTGGATATCAGCTTATATGAGAACTTTTCTTTGTCCATCAGCTTTTGACCGAGTAACCGTAATCTCCAAATATATCGCTGAAGCCGCCGTAATAGGAACGCTTCTTGGTCATATACGCAAATGGCTTGAGGTTTTCTATGTTCAATTTTTTATCATCCGACCAGCAGTCGGAGTTTACATGGGTCTCAACGATTTCGGCCACGAAATAATCATGCGAGCCCAGCTTCAGCACGTGCCTGACCACACATTCCATATTAATCGGGCACTCCTTTATTAAAGGAGCTGAAACTTTGTCGGCCGGAACTGCGGTAAAACCGGTCTCGGCGAATTTATCCTTATTTCTGCCGGAGGTGTTGCCGCAAAAATCTGCCGCCTTGACCTGATCCTCGGCCGGGATATTGACAACAAATTCACCCGCCTCGTCAACCATATGATAGGTGAAGCGGTTCTCGCGGATTCCCACCCCGATCATGGGCGGAACCGAGTTGCATATCCCCACCCACGAGAGCGTAATTATATTAGGCTTCTCGCCCTCAAGCTGAGCGGTCAGAAGTGTTACCGGCAGGGGAACCAGAAGAGTCTGGGGGCCGAGTTTTATCTTATCCATTTGTTTCCTCCTTTTCAGGCAAGCGCCAGGCTGATTGCATCCGATAATGCGCTCGCTGTTTCCAGTTGCATATCTTTCAAAGCATTTTTATCCAGTTTGGCCCCCCTGGGAATTATTGCCCGCTCGAATCCGAGACGTTGAGCCTCTAAAAGTCGCCGCTCCAATCCCGGCACCTGGCGGACTTCACCTCCAAGCCCGACCTCGCCAATCACTAAAGTTTTGGCTTTAACCGAAGCCTCTTCCAGAGATGACACTAATGCTATAACGATTGCCAGGTCTATAGCGGTTTCGAAAATCCGCAGACCCCCGGTAATATTCACAAAAACATCTTTATCGCCGAAACGGATTCTCTCCCGCTTTTCCAAGATCGCCAGCAAAAGCGCCAGTCGTTTGGGATCAAAGCCGGAGGTTACACGCTGCGGATAACCATAGGTCGTCCCGCCCACCAGCGCCTGCAGTTCCAAGAGAATCGGACGGCTGCCCTCCATAGCGGCGGTAATAACCGATCCGAAGTTTGCGCCGGAACGTCCGGAGATAAACACCTCCGAGGGATTTGCCACCGGCTTTAAGCCCGAGGACTCAATCGAGAATATCCCGATTTCGTTAGTGGGGCCGTAACGGTTTTTCTCCGAGCGCAGAATCCGGAACATGTGGTTCTTTTCACCCTCGAAATAGAGGACAACATCAACCATATGTTCGAGCACCTTGGGACCTGCGATCATCCCCTCCTTGGTGACATGCCCAATCAGGAAGGCTGTCACCTCCTTTACCTGGCAGACATCCAGAAGAGTCCCCACCGATTCGCGAATCTGGCTCACAGTGCCGCTGGCCGATTCAAGCTGCGCTGACTTTAAAGTCTGGATTGAATCTATTATCAAAAATTTATAATCGCGCTGATTTAAGGCGGTGATGATCTCGTCGGTATCGATCAGGCAGGCGACATCGATCATATCCGTCTCGATACCCAGACGGTCGGCCCTGATTTTGATCTGTGTCTGGGATTCCTCGCCGGTTACATAGAGGCTTTTAAATCCCTCCGATGCATACAAACCGGCCTGCTGCAAAAGCAGGGTAGACTTCCCGATTCCGGGATCGCCCCCGATCAGTATCGACGATCCGGGCACCACTCCGCCGCCCACAGAGCGGTCGAACTCGGCATTGCCTGAGATCATTCTGTATGATGTATCGCCGGTAATTTCCGAGAGCCTGTATGTTTCCACAGTGGATTTGGAGCCTGCGAACTTCTTCCGCCCCGATTTGGATTCCTGCACTTCCTCTGTCAGAGTGTTCCATTCACCGCATGAGGAGCAGCGCCCGGCCCATTTGGCATGAACCGCGCCGCATGACTGGCAGACATATACTGTTTTTGCAGACGCCTTCGGCATAATCTCCTAATATATATGATTTGCGTGGGATAAGCCAAGCAAGAAATTATTTGGTGGATCTTCAGGAGTCCGCATCAATTGTGCTGTGGCTGAGGAAGTCTTTGAGCACTTCATCCTCGGATTCTTCCATCTCCTGCCTGGTACCGTCAAAGCGGATCTTGCCCTGATAAAGCATGGCAAAGCGATGGCCTATTCGAAAGGCCGAGTATAGGTCATGCGTAACGGCAATGGAGGTGATTTTAAGCCTGTCGCGGAGGTTTATTATAAGGTCGTTGATTTTATCGGCAGAGACCGGATCGAGCCCGGTAGTGGGTTCGTCATATAAAATAAATTCCGGTTCCATACATAAGGCTCTTGCCAGTCCCACACGTTTCTTCATTCCGCCTGAAAGCTCCGAGGGATATTTAAATTCCGTGCCTTCCAGGCCCACCATCTCGAGATTCTTTTTGGCGCATTCGATTCTATCTTCCTTGGTCATACCACCATGCTCGGCTCTTCCAATCGTGACATTTTCATAAACATTCATCGAATCGAATAGAGCTGCGCCCTGAAAGAGCATTCCGAAACGTGTGCGCAGATGGTCCAGTTCGGGGCGTTTCAGCTCATTTATATTTTTGCCGTCAACATAAATCTCGCCCTCATCCGGCTTCAACAGCCCCATAATAAGCTTCAGCATTACACTTTTGCCGCTGCCGGAGGCCCCGAAGACAACCATGCTGTCGCCCTTTTGAATATCAAGGTTGACACCCTTTAAGACTTCCAGGCTGCCGAAGCTTTTGTAAAGATCAACAAGTTTAATCATATTAAATATTAAACAATACGGTTGCCATTATATAATCTGATACGAGGATCAACACTGATGCCAGAACCACAGCTTTGGTCGTGGCAAGCCCCACGCCCTCCGCTCCACCCTTGGCATTGAATCCGTGGTAACACCCCATTAGCGCAATAATAGCGCCGAACATAACCGACTTTTGCAAACCCGAAACCACATCACGAATATAAACGTACGCCTTAATACTGCCCGTAAAAGTCTCGTAGCTTATATTAACCAGTGCAACCGAGACCACCATGCCGCCCAGGATTGCTATGATATTGGCGAACATAACCAGCACCGGAAGCATAACCATACCGGCAATAAGCCGCGGCATGACCAGATAACCGACAGGGTTGATCCCCATCGATTCGAGAGCATCGATCTGCTCCGTTACCCGCATAGTACCCAATTCAGCCGCAATCGAGGCCCCCACACGTCCCGCCAGCACCAGACTTGTCAGGACCGGGCCCAGCTCGATGAATACGGTCTTGGCCACAGTCAGCCCCAGCCATTCCATGGGAACAAGGCCCTTGAACTGGTAAGCCGCCTGCCATGCTGTTACAGATCCGGTGAAGACTGAGGTCAGGATTACCAGCGGCAGGGAACGCACACCCATCATAAGCATCTGCTCGAAAATCAGTTTGATTCTCTTGAACACCGTAGGAATCGACCGGAAAATCTCCAGCACCATAATAAATAATCCGCCGAAATCGGCGACAAATGCCATCATAATCCGGCCGAGGCTTTCAATTGGTCTTCTCATAGCTTAAAACGGAGTATCCGTGGGCTCCTCAACCTCAGTATAAATCTCGGTTCTATTTTCAAAACGGATAAAGTCTTTCAGGAAAGTCAGTTTAACCGATCCTGTCGGGCCGTTACGCTGTTTGGCGATTATAATTTCGGCCATATTCTCTGTCGGGGTGCCGTCCTTCTCGAACTCGATACCGTAAAACTCCGGCCTGTACACAAACATAACAACATCTGCATCCTGCTCAATCGCGCCGGATTCACGAAGGTCGGCAAGCTGGGGACGTTTGTCGCCGCCGCGCATCTCCACTCCACGCGAAAGCTGGCTGATTCCGATCACCGGTATACTCAGCTCCTTGGCGATTCCCTTGAGTGAACGGGAGATCATGGCGATTTCCTGCTGACGGTTGTCGGCGCCTCTGGGACCCTGCATCATCTGTAAATAGTCGATAATCATCAACTGAATATCCTCCTTGGCCTTTAGACGTCTGGCCTTGGAGCGAAGTTCCAGAATTCCGATATTTGGGGTGTCATCGATAAAAATCCCAGCCTCGGAAAGCGGCCCTACAGCATCCGATAGCTTGGGCCAGTCGGAGTCGGGGAGACGACCGGTACGCATCTTGTGCGCGTTAATCCGCGCCTTGCTGCACAAAAGCCTGAGGGCGATCTGCTGCTTGGACATTTCCAACGAAAACATGGCTACCGACTTTTTGCTGTCTATGGCTATGTTTTCCAGGATGTTCAGTCCCAGCCCCGTTTTGCCCATTGAGGGTCGTCCGGCTACCACTACAAAATCTCCTGGATGAAGCCCGGCAGTCATATTGTCCAGATCGTTATATCCTGTGGCGATTCCGGTTATTCCCCCGCCCGATTTATGATATTCCTCGATTTGCTCGAATGTGTCCGGGAGTATTGTACCTATGTGAATAAATCCGTCCCCCAGACGATTCTGCGATATACTGAAGATTGAGTTTTCGGCCGAGTCCAGCAAATCGGCGGCCTCGACAGTGCCGGAACGGCAGTCCTCGGTGATTTCATGCGAAATCTCGATCATGCGCCTCAGAAGATATTTGTCGAATACAATATTGGCGTGATGGCGGACATTGGCGGTGGAGGCGATATGGTCGGTGATCTCGGCCAGATACGCCCGTCCGCCGATTTTCTCCAGCTTCTGGTTCTGCTGAAGTTTCTCGGATATCGTAATCAGGTCGATAGGCTTATTATCGTCGAAAAGCTGAATAGAGGCTTCGAAGATAAAGCTGTGACGCGGATCGTAGAAGACCTCCGGCTGCTTGATAATATCGGTAACTTCATATATGGCATCACGAAAGTTAAGAATCGCCGCCAGAACCGCCTGTTCGGCTTCGATTGAATTGGGATTTGATCCCTGATGTGAGCGTTCCAACGTCATATCCCTGACCTGTAAATATCAGATTAAACAATATCCGGTAAAATACAATTATACAAAATGCGCCCCTGTTATACAAGAAGTAATCGACTATGACGACGCCTTATACTCGTCGTAGGCCTTGCGGAGCTTCTGCACATCTTCCCATGTGTCGCGCTTGTACTGCTGGAAACGCAGGAGGGCGGCGGGATGATAGGTTACCAGTACCTTGCGGTCGTTCCAGTCATGAAAAGTTCCGCGCAGTTTGCCGAGGGGAAGCTTGGTCTCCAGAAGAGCCTGGGCGGCAATCCTTCCCAGACAGCATATAAACCGCGGATTTATCATCTCAATCTGCTGCATCAAGTAGGGAAGGCAGATTTCCATCTCCGACGGTTCGGGATCGCGGTTGTTGGGTGGACGGCATTTGACGATATTGCCGATATAGACTTCGGAACGGTCGAAATGAATGGCGGCTAAAATCTTGTCCAGAAGCTTTCCGGCTCTTCCCACAAACGGCTCGCCTTTCAAATCCTCATCTCGTCCGGGACCCTCGCCCACAAACATTATATCTGCATTGGGATTGCCGACTCCGAAGACGAATTTATTTCGCCCTTCATGAAGCGGGCATTTGGTGCATTCGTTTATGTCATTTTCGAATTCTTCAAGATTTTTGTATTCCTTTACCGGTTGAGGCATTTTCTCCACGCTTTCCCTGCTAATCATGATTTCGGTGTCTCCCAGTTCCAGCTTTTGATTAAGAGCCTTTTTGGTCATCTCAAATAAAACCGCAACCGGATCGTTGGATTCACCCATTGATTAATTACCCTTTTGTACGAATTTGAGGGAGTGATCTATGACTTTGTCAGCTATCTCGGCCTTCGATGCTAACGGTAGATCCTCGCTGTTGCCGTCTCTGTCTATTATAATTACCTTATTTGTGTCAACCGCAAATCCCGCGCCCTCGGCAGTAAGATCATTCAGCACAATCATATCCAGATTCTTCTTTTCCAGCTTTTCCCTTGCATGTTTCTCGGCATTTTCTGTTTCCATGGAAAATCCGACCAGAACCTGGCTCTTCCTGCTTTCCCCGAGAGTTTTCAGTATATCCACCTGCGGTTTGAAGGCCAGATTGATATTTTCATCAGATTTTTTGATCTTTTGCTCAGAAGGCGTAAGCGGCACATAATCCGATACCGCCGCAACCATATAGAGGATATCTATATTATCGAAATTCTCCCTGACCCGGGCAAACATCTCCTCACCTGATTCAACCTGAAAAAGTTCCACCCCGGCCGGAGCTGAAAGCCCAACCGGCCCGGAAATCAGAACCACCTCAGCGCCGCGGTTTTTTGCTTTTTGCGCAACCGCGTAACCCATTTTTCCGGATGATGGATTTGAGACATACCTGACAGCATCGATATGCTCAACCGTCGGCCCGGCTGTTACCAAAACCTTCAAACCCTGCATATCCAATGTCTGCCCGAAATGGTTTATCACATGGTCAAGAATCTCCTCCGGTTCGGCCAGCCGCCCTACTCCATATGTCTTGCAGGCCATTTCGCCCACGGCGGGATCGACGAATTTAAAGCCCAGATTCGACAGCTTTTTCATATTGTCCTGCACCACCGGATTTGTATACATCTGAGTATTCATAGCAGGCGCGATCATAACCGGAGACTGCGCGGCCATAACCACAGTGGTAAGAAGATCATCCGCTACACCCGAGGCGATTTTGCCGATTATATTGCCGGTGGCGGGGGCAATCAGTATCAAATCAGCCCATTCGGCCAGCGATATATGATGCGTGGTATAATAGCCGGTTTCGGGGAAAAGCTCGGAATTTACCGGATTTTCCGATAATGTCTCAAGGGTGAGAGGGGTAATAAACTGTTTGGCCGAATCGGTCATCAGCACCTTGACCTCGGCGCCTTCTTTTTTCAGGAGTCTGGTAAGGAACGCGGCCTTATATGCCCCAATACAGCCGGTAATTCCTAAAACTATTTTTTTATTGGTAAGTCTCACCGAGGAATCTATCGAAAATATTAATTAATTGTCTCTTCGCCGGAAATATTGAACCAGTTTAGATCCCAGTTCCGGTTGATTCCGCCGAAAATTATGGATGAGGCTATGATCTTCAGAGTCTTGACATCCACAGTGCCCGGTTCGAGAAGATTAACCCGGTCAATGATAGCCTCAAACTGTTCCGCAGTCAGGAGACCCAGTTCGTGAAGCTGAATCAAGAAACCTCGTGCCTCGGTCGTGAAAACCTGCTTTTCAGCCTCGGAAAATATGCGGGGAGGCATCTGCTCCCGATCATTTTTCACCAATTCTTCCATTCCCCGAGTCTGAACCTCTTCTAAGAACCATCCGTAGGCCGAGGAAATTTCATTGTCTGAAAAGCCCATATTTTTAAGAGATTGGGATAAATCGTCCAGGTGCAACAGAGCACCGTCGTTGTTTTTCATATGTTGTACGAGGTAAAATACAATTTCGAGAATTCTTTCGCCCAATCTTTTCCTCCCGATTTAATTGAAATGTAAGGATGACAAATCAACAAATCAAGTTAAAAAGCAATTAATGCTTAAAATGCCTTATTCCCGTAAATACCATAGCGATTTTGTGCTCATTTGCCGCTTCGATCGCCTCGGAATCTCGCTTCGAACCTCCGGGCTGAATAATCGCCTTGACCCCGGCATCAGCGGCGGCGTCAACACCGTCGCGCATAGGGAAGAATGCGTCGGATGCAAGGCAGCTTCCTTTGGCACGGTCCTTAGCCTTCATAGCCGCCAGAACCGAAGCATCCACTCGCGAGGTCTGGCCGCAGCCAACTCCAACGGTCTGTTTGCCCTGCACTAAAAGTATCGCATTCGATTTAATGTGCTTCACAATTTTAAACGCAAACAACATCGCTTCAATTTGATCTTCTGTGGGCTGAACTTCAGTTACAACCTTCAAATCATCTTTGGTGACCTCATGAAGATCGGGGTCCATAGCCAGAAGTCCGCCCTTTATGAAGCTGTACTGCAAGAACTTGGAGGGGTAGCCCTCGATTATCTGGGGTAAGCGGAGGATTCTTCTCGCCTTTTTCTTCCTCATTTTCTCCACAACACCCTCATCATAGTCGGGAGCGATAATACATTCCACGAATTTGGTTTCATGAAGCCTGAGAGCGGTATCCATATCAACCGGTTTATT